>DASXOI010000242.1:0-11871 GCA_036494375.1 Candidatus Udaeobacter sp. | reverse complement strand
CGCCGAATGGCTGCATTCTGATTTCGAGATTGGACGTTGGACGTTCGGCGTTGGGCGTTTCTTTTTTGCGCCATGCTAAGCGCCATCATCGTAGCCGGCGGCAGCAGCCAGCGAATGGGCTTCGATAAATTGTTTGCGACAATCGTGGGCGAACCGGTGATCGCTCACTCAATGCGCGCGTTTGAGCACGCGACTTCCATTAGCGAAATCGTAGTCGTGGCGCGTGATCGATGGCATGACGAAATCAGAAAAATCGCTTCAGGTGCAGGATTCAAAAAAATCTGCGCGATTGTCCCCGGCGGCGAACGTCGACAAGATTCTGTTCGATCTGGCTTGGACCGCATCGATGGCGACGCGAAATATGTCGCTGTGCACGATGCAGCGCGCCCGCTGATTACTCCGGAGCAAATCGAACGCGCGTTCGCGCAGTGTCGCATCTACGGTGCAGCCGCTTTGGCGCAACCAGTCAACGACACCTTAAAACGCGCGGATGCCGATCTTTTGGTCACGAGCTCGGTAGATCGGCATCAGATGTACGCAATGCAAACGCCACAGATTTTCGAGCGAAAATTAATTGAGGACGCCTACGACCATGTTTACGCGGAAAACGCTTCCGTAACCGACGAAGTTTCAGCAGTCGAGCGACTCGGCCACAAAATCGCTTTGGTCCTCAATGACGACTTCAATTTTAAAGTCACTTACCGGCACGATTTGCCGGTTGCAGATTTTATTTTGCGAGGGCGAGCGAATAATCATAGGTAGGCGGGCAGTCCTCTGCACGCCGTTCACATTTCACCTCACGGCGCGACGGAGTGACGCGCCCTACCGATAATTCTCTTCAGCGTCCCATTGCCAGTCGCTCGGATAAGAGCCGCGGCAGACCGGCTTTGATGATTTTTTTCTGCGCGGCAGCGAGGTCGTATTTTACTCGCAAGAGTTCGACGAGGTTGTTCTCAAGATCGTAAATACAATATCCGGCACGCCAGTTTCCGTCACGCGGCTGTCCCACGCTGCCGGCGTTGATGAAATATTTTTTGCCTGGCTCGATACGAATGTGCTCAGAAGTCTGGCGTCGGACGCCGTCATCGCGGACGAACACCATTGGCACATGGGTATGGCCGAAAAAACAGACTGTTGTCCGCTGATAAGTAAAACTCGCAACCGCGTCGAGGTTATTGAAGACGTAACCCCATTGGCCGGGCGTATCTAGCGTGGCGTGCACGATTGTAAAATCGTGAACCCGTTGCTGCAACGGCATGCTGCGCAACCATGTTATGTCCTGCTCATTCAAACGTTCGCGCGTCCACTCGATCGCGCGTTCGGCGAGCTCGTTGAAACGTTCCGATGATGCTGGAAACGTTGCTTGCTCGTCGTGATTGCCTTTCACCACCGGACAATCCAACTCGCGGATAAGCTGAATGCATTCACCTGGATTTGCGTTGTAACCGACGACGTCGCCCAGACAGACGAAGTGTGTACATCGGCGTTGACGCGCGTCCGCCATTACGGCGTCAAGCGCTTCGAGATTGGAATGAATATCACTGAAAATGGCGAACCGCATTACGACGCAATTAGACCACCAAAAATCAGAACGTTACAACGGAAGAACGCGGACGCACCAACGTTTTGGCGTCTGAAATAAATTTTGTAGCTGCTACCAGCCTAAGTAATTCAACAATTGAATTACTTAATGCTTCGTCACCGTATCAGGAATTCGTTGGTCCTGCGGAATTGCGAGTTTGTCTTCAAGGAACTTCAGGCGCTTGATTAACGTCGGCAGCCGTTCCTTCTCGCCCTCATCGTAAAGGCTGCGCAGGCGCTGATACGCTTCGCGTTCGCGATCCTCGCAATAGGAAAGCTCGTACGCCGAGAAACGCCGATCCCACGGCGCTGCTTCCGGCAACATTGCTGCCTTGGCATAATATTCGGCGGCCCGCTCGTGATCCTTGTATTTCTCCTTGTACAGTCGTGCAAGCGCTTCGTAGAGTTCCGGACGATCGGGATTATTCTTTATTCCGCGTTCGAGGAAATCTTTGCCAAGCGCGAAATATTCGCGTTGCGCTTTGACTCGCAGCGCCTGACGCGGCTGGTTGGTATCGTTCATCGCCGCTACGCTCGCGTTCCAAGCCATGTGCCACGCGGCTATGTCCCAAAACTGGAGCACCCGTGGCTGGAGCGTCGTGACTTGTCGAAACAACAAGAGCATTCTGCTCCATTGGGTGTTTTCCCAAGCCGCATGCGCCTGGATGAACAGAGCATCGGCGACAATGGCTCGAAACCCGCTCAGTGCGGCCATGAATCCGAGTTGCCCGAGTTTTTCGCGAAGATCGAGATTAAATTCGACGCCGCGGAAATGTTCCTGACGGTGGAGAGCTGCGAGATCGCGTTCGACCGGCAATTTAAGTAGCCCCATCACGATCAACACCGCCAGCGCGATCAGGCCTCGGGTCATAATTCTTTGCCGTAAAACACAAAAACCGCGAGTAACGTGTAGATCACGGTGTAGAAAATACCGAGCAGCGCTGTCTTGGTGAACACTGCCATTGAAATGACGGTGCCAGCGATGATGTCATCCACCAGATTGAACGCTTGCAGATCGGGAAAGAGCAGCGCTACGATCGCAAGACAAACGCGTGTAACCAACCCGCCGCCGTGGAAGGTTAGCCAATACTCGCGCGCAGTCGATTCCAAGTGTCCGATAAAATAAATAAAAACCATCACTACGATGGTGAAGATGGTTGAGGTGGCGAAAGTCGAAACAAACAGAGTTAGGGCTGCGAGCAGGCAAGCTTTGAGGAAAATGATGATGATTCCGGGAACAAGATTGACGTTGAAAGCGGAAGCCTGAACGGCGCGCAGAGCGTCGGCGAGCTGACCCGGCGGCGCGCTGGCCATTTGTTTCGCGGTAGCCTGGAGCACTGCCTGCTCGCGCATGTAGAGCACGGCTAGGAAAGCCGCGACCATTACCAGAGTGCTAATCGCCAGCAACAAAAGAACTCCGGCAATTTTACCGACCACGTATTCGAAACGCGGCACCGGCTTGGCGAGAATAGTATAAACCGTGCGGTCCTCGATGTCCCGCGGCAGCATTCGCGATGTCGCTACGATTGCCAGGAGCGAAGTGAACATTGAGATCGCGCCTAACGAGACGTCCTTCAGGATTTGGAATTCCTGTTGGAAAGAGAACTGCGCCATGAAAACCGAGCTTCCGATCAACAGCAGCCCGAACACCAGCAGCACGTAGAAAACCTTCAAGCGCGTCAGCTCAGTCAGCGTGTTGCTGGTGATGGCGAGAATGCGCGACGGGGAGAAGGCGCGGTGACGGCCCGGCAGCGAGGCGTTGAATGGTTGAAGTGTTGAAGTGTCGCCGTCTGTCATTTCTGTTCTTTTACTTCGTCACTCGCGAGTTGAGCTTTTATCGTTCCCTCCGGTCGATTCCAGGAACAATCTTTCCAGCGTTGTGGTCGATTTTCGGCGTTCGAGCAATTTGGCGTTTGACCGGCTGATCAACGATTCAATCTCATGCACGAGATCGTCGGAAGCACCGGCAATCACAAGCTCGGTCTGATTTTCGATTGCAATTAATTCCTGCAAATGGCCTTCACGCACTAACACTCCATCGGAGAGAATCCCGATGCGGTCGCAAATTTCCTGCGCTTGCGCCAGCAAATGGGACGAAAGCAAAACGGTTATTCCGCGCTGCTTCAAGTCCATGATCAAATCACGAATTTCGCGCGAGCCCGCCGGATCAACCCCAGCCGTCGGTTCATCCAGGACCACCAGCCGCGGATCATGAATCAATGCTTGTGCCAGTCCGATGCGTTGCAGCATTCCCTTGGAATACGTGCCCAACCGGCGGTCGCGCGCCTTGTTAAGCCCGACGAGATCGAGCAGTTCGTTAACGCGGTTCTTCAACTTTGCGCCTGTCATTCCGCAAAGACGTCCAAAGAAACGCAGCGTTTCCGCGCCGCTAAGGTATTTGTAAAAATACGGGTTCTCGGGGAGAAAACCAACTGCTTCGCGGCTCTCGACGAGGCGACTGTCGCGTCCAAAGATTTCAGTATTTCCGCGCGTCGGCGATACCAGGCCAAGAATAATCTTCAGTGTGGTGCTTTTGCCGGAGCCGTTCGGCCCGAGCAATCCGTACACTTCTCCAGGTTCGATGCGAAGGCTGAGGTCCTTAACTGCAACAACTCCGCGAGTGGGATGAAATGGAACAGGAAAAATTTTGGTTAGTCTGTGGACAGCGATCGCTGCACTCGACTCGGCATCGCTGCGGCTTGCCGAGTTAGTCATGGCGAATCTCAAAACCGCGGGCAACGACCGGTTCGTTCAAGGTGTTCTCGCTTTGTTCGCGAATCAGCGAGTGAAGTTCGCTTTGAGCGACCTGGTCGAGAAACGCGCGTACCTCCTGCGCATCACCCGTAACCTGAAGTTCTACCCGGCCGTCGGGCAGGTTGCGAACCCAACCGGTCACGTCAAAGCCTTTGGCGATGTGACGCACAGTGAAACGGAACCCGACGCCCTGAACGCGACCTTCATAAAACACCTGAAGCGAGATCATCACCTGCTCCAAGTAAAACCCGGGCATCGTCTATTTATACGAATAGACGAGACAGAAACTGCCTTCCTGGTCCTCGACTGAATCGACCGACACAAAGTACTGGCCGCTGATCTCCGGCGCGAAGCCGGCCGCAGCTTTATCCTCATCGCTAAAATTTTCCGTGGTCAGTTGCTTTCCAGTTTCGTCATAAAGGCTGACGCCAACTTTTTTCAGCGGCTGCGCCGTGCCCACAGAAAACCAATACTGATTTCCCGCATAAAGGTTCACCGCGATGAGGGAATGATCGTGTGGCTTAAGCACGCCGCATGAGTGACCATCTCGAATCTTGAAACCGTCATTTCCAAACGCTCCCGCAAGCTCCAGTGCGTCTTTACGAGCACTCACTTCAGCGTCTGTGTCCGCGCGAAGAACAACGGTCGCGCTCAGCGCAAAAATCAGAACGAAAAATTCCAGACAACGTTTCATTTGGGCGATTCTTTGCTTTCTATTTTTGTCATCAGCTTGTCGACTGCTTCATTGAGTTTTTTCACGTCTTCCGCGGTCGGCGTCTTTCCTTCCGGAAAGGTAACGAGCTTCTCAATTGCCGACAGCTGGTCGCTTATGTCTTTGACCAGCGGTTCCTGACGTAATTCAGGCGAAATTGCATTCAGCTTTGACTGCAGGAAGTGAACTAACGCCGGCTCGCGCAGAACCTTTGCGGCCGACTCGTTATAATTTTTTATGATCGCGCCAGTGACCACCTGCGTTCCGCGGATCCAGCCGCCAAGAGTAACAAGGATAACCAGGTCCTGGTCCGCATGGGATTGCATTGAGGATTTCACCTCGTTTTGCGTCGCTTCCAATTCCTCCTGGAGCGTGTCCCATTCATTGTGCTCGGCAAATTCATTGATGCTGTTGCCGCGGCTAAGCAGTTGCTCGCTTACTCCGAGCGCCTTTCCGAGCTTCATAATGTCCGAGCCGATGTTCTTCACCTGCTGCCCGTCCTTCGCTTCCACCGCGATGAATCCGTCGGCTATCAAACCGCCGAGGTTAAGGGCGATCTGCGCGCGATTGCCGTAGGTCGTGGGAATCGGCGTGCGGTATTGAGCAGACCAGTTTATTTTTCCTGCTTTCCCGAGGGCAGCGAACAGCTCGCCGGGGGTCGGCACAGTAATCGAATCGCTCTTGGCAGCTTTTGCCATTTGGTCCGACGACAGATGTTGCCCCTCTTCGGCTGCCACTGCGGAAATAGCAGCAACCAGGGCAAGCATGGACGATGCAAGCAAACGAATCATCGCGAAGATTATGCGTGCCTTAACGAAATTGCCAATCCGAATCTCTCATGCCCTCCGCCGGTTCCTTCCACCCTCTCATACAGATATGGGCGATACGGGTTTGCCTCGTTAAGCCAAAGCTGTTCTAATTCGCACAGCATTTATGGCGAGCAGCAGCATTACCCACGTTCACGCCCGCGAAATCTTGGATTCACGCGGCAATCCCACGATCGAAGCAGATGTACGAGTTGAAAATGGCGCGCTTGGACGGGCGGCGGTTCCGAGCGGGGCAAGCACAGGCGAGCATGAAGCGTTGGAATTGCGCGACGGCGACAAAAGCCGCTTCGGCGGGAAAAGCGTGAGAAAAGCGGTTGCGAATGTTAACGACAAGATTGCTCCCATTCTGAAAGGACTGGACGCGCGCGAGCAGGCGACCATCGATAAAAAACTGATCGAACTTGATGGTACGCCGACCAAAAAAAATCTCGGCGCCAATGCGACTTTGGCTGTTTCTCTGGCAGTGGCCCGTGCCGCATCGGCTGCTGAAAACCTGCCGCTGTTCCGATATGTAGGTGGACCTGAAGCACGGATACTCCCGGTGCCAATGATGAACATCCTGAACGGCGGCGCGCACTCGGATGCGCCGATCGATTTTCAGGAATTCATGATCATGCCCAGCAGCGCGCCGAGTTTTTCGGAAGCCTTGCGTTACGGAACGGAAGTGTATCACGCGCTCAAATCAGTTTTGAAAGCGCGGCATCTTTCGACTGCTATTGGCGACGAAGGCGGATTTGCGCCGCAGCTCGATTCTGCTGAAGATGCGCTGGAATCGATTTCCGCGGCGGTTGAGAAGGCCGGTTACAAGCTGGGAGAACAGATCTTCATCGCACTCGATCCAGCTGCCTCCGAATTCTACGACAATGAGAAAAACGTGTACGTCTTCAAGAAATCGGGTGGCGCAGAAAAGACCGCTGAAGAATTGGTGGATTATTACGCTGGGCTGTGCACGCGATTTCCGATCGTTTCCATCGAAGACGGTTGCGCGGAGAACGATTGGGACGGCTGGAAAAAATTAACAAAAAAACTCGGCTCCAGGATTCAACTGGTGGGCGACGATCTTTTCGTCACAAACGTGAAATTCCTTCAGAAAGGAATCGCCGAGCACGTGGCGAATTCCATTCTTATAAAGGTAAATCAGATCGGCACGTTGACGGAAACGCTGGCAACCATCGACGTGGCAAAGAAAAATAATTACACGACCGTGATCAGTCATCGCTCGGGTGAAACCGAGGACACGACCATTGCCGATATCGCGGTAGGGACAAACGCCGGCCAGATCAAGACCGGTGCGCCATGCCGGAGCGATCGTGTGGCCAAGTACAATCAGCTGTTGCGGATCGAAGAAGAACTTGGTGACAAAGCCGTGTTCGGCGCTACAATCGGCGGAAGTGGAGCACGGTTACGCTGATTTCCGCGCGCGTCGCGAAGCCACAGTCTGGCAGCGACTTAATCGCATTCTCCTCGTCCTGCTGATCATCGCCATCTGGCTGGTCATCGTGAGCCTGTTTGTCCCGCCGTACAAAAAATTGATGCAGAGCCGCAAGGAGATCGACAAGCTCCTGCAACACGTTAGCGAGCAACAGAATTTGCTGGCGCGCCAGACTCGCGAGGTCACCCTGCTCAAGACAGACGTGAGTTATCTCGAAACGATCGCTCGCGATCGTCTTGATTTAATGAAGGAAGGCGAAACAATTTTTCGCTTGGAAACCCCGCGCGCGAAAGCAAAGCCCGTCGCTCCTGCGCACAAGTAGGGTAGCACGCGTCTCGCGTGCTGGTTTCGGTGTCACACCGAAACAATCTTTCGCTACCCCCAGCAACTGCAGATGAACAAACATGATGGAAAGTTCGCGATCGCGAGGACGCGCTCGCCAGCACGCGAGACGCGTGCGCTACTCTTTGCGATTCGAAGTTAAATCAAGTATCCTTCCCGCATGCCAACGGATATCTCCATTCCAGATGCTGAGGATCTGAAGTCGCGCGTGCGCGAGTTGCGGAGGTTTCTTTGACGTCGAGCAGCTTCAAAAACATCTAGCAGCAATTGAAGCTCGGATGGCTGCGCCCGATTTCTGGTCGAATCGGGAGCGCGCCCAGACTGATGTGGAGGAGGTTTCTCGATTGCGTTCGTTGATTCATCCGTTCCAACAGTTGGAACGCGAGATCGAAGATTTCACCGCGCTGCAGGAACTCGCCTCGGAAGAAAGCGATCCTGCGCATCGTGCGCAGGCCGAAAAAGAAGTGGCGATCGAACACGACCGTCTGGCGCACAAGCTGGATGAGTTCGAACTGCGCCAGTTTTTGTCCGGCGAAAACGATCGGTCCAACGCGTTTATCACGATTCATTCCGGCGCCGGTGGTACAGAATCGTGCGACTGGGCTGACATGCTGCTTCGGATGTACCAGCGCTGGATCGAGCGCAGCGGTTTCAAATCCGAAACGGTGGACATCCAGCAGGGCGAAGAAGTTGGAATCAAATCGGTGACGTTGCTCGTAACAGGCGACTACGGCTACGGATATCTGCAAACCGAGCGCGGCGTGCACCGCCTTGTACGCATCTCACCGTTTGACGCGAACAAACGGCGGCACACATCATTCGCGAGCGTTGACGTTGTGCCCGAAATTGCCGACACCGCGCCGATCGAAATTAATCCCGCTGATCTCGAGATCGGCACGTTTCGCAGTGGCGGCAAAGGCGGACAGAACGTGAACAAGGTCGAAACTGCGGTGCGGATTTTGCACAGACCGAGTGGAATTGTCGTGGCCTGCCAGGCTGAGCGAAGCCAGGGACGTAACCGCGAGCTGGCGATGAAAATGTTGAAAGCGAAACTTTATCAGCTCGAGGAAGACAAAAAGCGCGCCGAGATAGAGCGGCAATACGGCGAGAAAGGTGAGATCGCATGGGGAAGTCAAATTCGCTCGTATGTGTTTCAGCCTTATCAAATGGTGAAAGACCACCGCACCGGCGCCGAGACGAGCAATGTGCAAGCCGTGATGGATGGGGACATCGACATGTTTATCCAGGCGAAATTGCGCGGAGAGAAAGCGGAAAAAGGCGAGACCAATCGCGAAGTGTAGTACTTGTCATCTCGAGCGAAGTCGAGAGATCCCGCGATGCAACCTCGATCTAATACCTCGGGATTCCTCGACTCCGCTCGGAATGACCGCTGTTGTTTACCAGCCGTAATCGAAAACGTAAATCGAACTCGCCGCCGTTATGCGCGCGGCAACAGGCCAGACAGGCGACTGTGCGTTTAATCTTACGTACGCGAGCGAAATCGCGCCGGCAATTCGGGCAACGGTAGACGAAACGCGGCGCATAACGCTTCGCCGGAAACGGCAACGTATGACAGCGCTTCTCATCGGCGATTCCCAAATCGCGACAAGCCTGCTGCCATTCGGATCCATGCGGTGAAATCCGTCGCCGGCTTTTTTGTCGAGATTGCGCGAGGATATGAGCGAGTTCGTGACGCAGTGTGCGATCGATTTCCGATGGATGCTCAACCAGCCGCGGGTTGAGCGAAATCAGTTTCTGGCGATAATCAGCGCGGCCTGCGGCGGTTTTAAGACGGGAATTCCATTCGACGCGAAGTTCCATGGCGATTTGTCTCGCGCCTAACGAGCTCAACAATTCACGCGCGGTTGTTTGCAGATCGCTGGCTTTGTAGCCGCTTCGCTGTGCGCAGCGCGACGCGTCCGACACGGACGCGGCTACAGTACGAAACCCGAACTCGAGCTGCCTAAGCGAGGGCATACTCGCGGGCGTCTTTGGTTCGCTTCGCGATTCGCCCGAGTGCATCGGCAGTGTTAATGATCTCTTCCGGGGTCGTCCGTCTGCCAAGCGAAAAACGAATGGCCGATCTGGCGCTTTCCATTGGCAATCCCATGGCGAGCAAAACATGCGACGCCCTTACCGAACCAACCATGCAGGCCGAACCGCTCGACGCGCAAACGCCTTCCAAATCCAGCGCCATCAGCATCGTTTCCGAATCGACGCCGATAAAGCTTACGTTGAGCGTGTTGGCGAGCCGATGAACTGGGTCGCCATTTTGTTGCGCGTCCGGGAAAAGCTTTTCGATGCTTGTCCAAAAATCATCACGCAATTGCGTTTGGCGTTGCCTCTCCGCATCTGCGTCACGTAACACCCACTCGGCGGCCGCAGCCATCCCCGCGACGCCGGCGACGTTTTCTGTTCCGGGGCGCCGCTGATTTTCGTGTGCGCCGCCGAACATCAGTGGCTGAATCGGCAAACCGCTTCGCAAGAATAGAAATCCCGTTCCTTTGGGGCCGTAAAATTTATGCGCGGCAAAACTGCCGGCATCGACTAACGAGACATCTATCTCCAATTTGCCGAACGCTTGGACTATGTCGCTGTGAAGCAACACGCCGCGCTCGCGGCATATCCCGGAGATTTCGCGCATCGGTTGGACGACGCCGGTTTCGTTATTCGCAGTCATGATCGAGACGAGTTTAGTATCAGGCCGAATCGAATCGGCGAGCTGATCGAGATCGACCATTCCGTCTTTGGAGACATTGAGCCACGTCACTTCAAAGCCTTCGCGATTCTCAAGGTGTTCGACTGCGTGCATAACCGCGTGATGCTCGGCTTTGTTCGAGATGATGTGGCCGCCGCGTGAAGCTCCAGACCGTGCCAGGCCAAGCACACCGAGGTTGCATGATTCGGTTGCGCCGCCGGTAAAAATGATTTCGCCGGGTTTCGCGTGCAGAAGCGCGGCGATGCTGTCGCGAGCCTCGTCAATGGCGGCGCGAGCGTCGCGGCCAGCAGCGTGGACACTGGATGGATTGCCGAAATAGCGACCGAGATATGGCAGCATCGCGTCGCGCGCTGCATCGCATAACGGTGTGGTGGCGTTGTAATCAAGATAGATCATGGTTTTTCCTCTTCCTCTTGCTCTCACTCGTGCTCATGCTCGTAATCGAAAAAAAAGTTCGCGACTCGCCAAAGCTTTCGGAGTCGCCGACACGCGAGCCGCGTGTGCTCCCCAGATGCTCACTTCTGAAATTCATCGCGTGCGGTTTTGGTCTTGTGTTTTCGTTTCGGCACGACACGAACTTCCTTCTCTTCGTAGTAAACGAGCGAATGCGGTGGAACGCTTTTTGTCATGAAAACGTTGGCGCCGATAGTGGAATTCGCGCCAATCACAGTGTCGCCGCCCATGATCGTAGTTCCGGCGTAAATGCAGACGCCATCTTCGATCGTCGGGTGACGTTTTTTTCCACGCAACGCCTGTCCCGCGCCCAGCGAGCGCGCGATGAACGAGACGCCCTGGTAAAGTTTCACGTGCGATCCGAGTTGCGTCGTCTCGCCGACGACCACTCCAGTGCCGTGATCGATAAAGAAATGCGATCCGATCTTCGCTCCGGGATGAATATCGATTCCGGTCCGGCTGTGCGCCCACTCGGTCATAATGCGTGGAATCAACGGCACTTTTCCATAGAGCAGATGCGCCATTCTATAAATGGCGATCGCTTCCAGCGATGGATAAGCGAGAATGATTTCCTCATAGGTTGTCGCGGCCGGGTCCCCTTCGTAAGCGGCATCGATATCCGTCCAAAGCATGCGGCGCACCGATGGCAATTGCTTGAAAAACTCTGCCAATACTTCTTCGGCTTTTGCTTCCGTTGCTTGATCGGGGGGAATTCTGCCCAGGCTTCTGCAAATTTCGGTTTTGAGTCGGGCGTGCAAATGTCTGACGCGAATGCGCGTGGTATCCGCGAGATCTTCGGAGCTGACCAGCGCTTCACTGCGAAAACCGGGAAACATGAGGCTCATTAGCTCGGTGCACGCTGCTTCGATGGATAGACGCGAGGGAAGAGACGCGGCAGCGGCCAGATAATTTATCCCGCCAGTTTCGCCATAAGTCTGAAGCAATTCCTCAATTGCGTCCCGTGTCGTCGTGGCCATCAAACGACTATGCGCCTGCTAAGCGTGAAAAAAAGTGAAAGTATGGTGTGTGGAGGGAAGCCGTTGAAACGGCT
>DASXOI010000241.1:0-2784 GCA_036494375.1 Candidatus Udaeobacter sp. | reverse complement strand
TGCCAATCACAATTGATAAACTGATTTGAACTGGCACTCGGTTTGTTAGGCAGGCTCTTTCAATTGTTCTGGTCGTATGGGCAAACTGCGAATCCGCCTGCCGGTCAATGCAAACACCGCATTGGCGATCGCGGGAACGATTGGGGGGACTGGCGGCTCTCCCATGCCGAACGGGCGCTCTGCATCGGCCCCGATAATATGAACTTCGATCGCAGGCGTATCGCGCATTCGCGCAACCGCGAAATCGGCAAACGTGCTTTGTTGAGCAGCGCCGCCGCGGAAAGTAATTTCGCCTTTCAGCGCCGATGAGATTCCCCAGATAATTCCGCCTTCTACTTGTTGCTCGACGCCGATCGGATTGACCACGCGGCCACAATCAACCGCTGCAACTACGCGCTCCACATGAACATTGTTGTCCTGGTTGAGCCTGACGTCGACCACATAGGCAATGTAGGTGTGACCAAAGTAAGCGTTGCAAGCCACACCGCGTCCGCGACCATCGTTAATCGGCGAACCCCAGCCCGATTTATCCCGAACGGTTTCTATCACGCGTCGCAGTCGGCGCCGATCGATTGTGGTCCTTCCTGCTTTAATCACGTCTGCGCCTTTTAACATCTCAAGACGGAACGCGAGCGGATCAGCTTTGCATCCCTGTGCCACTTCATCGATAAAACATTCGCGCGCGAAAACGCTCGAAGGCGCAAAAACAGAACGCCACGGGCCATGCTTCACTGCCAGATCGACCGGCACATAGGCGGTTTGAATCGTAGGAAAAGCATAAGGCACGTCGTAACAGCCCCACGACCAATCCTGATACCACGCGGTATCGCGCATTTCTTTCGGATCGAGCGGCGAAATATTATGAAACGAACCGGCTTTCGTGTGCTTCCACGAAACGGGTTTACCTTCAGCATCGAACCCGGCGACAAGATAATGAACTGACGCAGCCTGGAAATGGCCGCACTTCATGTCATCAGCGCGCGACCAGAGAAGCTGGACGGGGGCTTTGGCTGACCGCGAAATATCGGCCGCTTCGAGCGCATAATCGACACCGAGTCGCCGGCCGAATCCACCGCCAATGAGCGTAATGTTTACGTCGACATTTGTGGGCGCGATCCCGAGTAGCCTGGCTACCTGATTTTGCAGTCGTTCCGGCGCCTGGGTCGGCGCCCAGATTGTGCAGCGATTTCCGCGAACATCAGCCACGCAGTTCATGGTTTCCACCGGAGCGTGCGCGTAAAAGGGATAACGATAAATCGCGTCAAATGTTTTCGTGACTGTTGCGGTGCCCGGCGATGCTTTCTCTTCCCGAGTAATGAATCCGGTTTCTCCCGCGGCCGCCTCCAGGCGCTTCCAATGCTCGTCGGAGTCAAAAGCGTTGTTTGGCGGATCGTCCCATTCTACTGCCAAGGCTTGCCGACCTTTGATTGCTGCCCACGTGTTGTCGGCGACGATCGCAACGCCGCGAGGCAAATGGATAATCGAACGCACTCCACGGACAGCACGCGCTTTTTCTTTCTGCATTCCCTTGGGCTTCGCACCAGCAAAGGGTGGCCGTTCGAGCGAGGAGTAGAGCATTCCCGGAACTTTGACGTCGATGCCGTATCGCGCCCTGCCCGAAACAATGTCCGGCCCATCAATGCGGTAAGTCGGCTTGCCAACAATGTTAAAATCGCTCGCGTTTTTCAGCCTCGGATTTTCGGGTACCGACAATTTCGCAGCATCCCTTACCAACGAACCATACTCGAGACGGCGATTGCTTGGCAGATGAACGACTCCGCCACCAGAAGCGCTGCAAGTTTTGCTGTCCACATTCCAACGCGCGGCGGCTGCGGCGACCAACATCTCGCGCGCCGCGGCCCCTGCTTCCCGCAGCGGTTTCCAGCTACTCTGGATGCTATCGCTGCCACCGGTTCCGAGATCGGAGCCTGGTGAAGGTTTCGCTTGAATCAATTGAATGTTGGTCCAATCCGCTTCGAGTTCTTCGGCCAAAATCATGGCCAGGGATGTCCGCACGCCCTGACCCATTTCGCATTTGCCAATAGTCAGCGTCACTAACCCATCACCGTCGATGCGAATCCAACTATTAAGCGCGAACGAGTTGGCCGCATTTGTTTGTACTGCCCCAAGCAGCCGCGAGCCGTCGAAACCAATTAGCAATGAGGCGCCACTAAAAGCCGCCGTTTTCAAAAAATCGCGCCGCGAGGTAATCATTGTGTCTTTGAACTGATCTCCTGCGCCGCACGGCGGATGGCTTTGCGCATCCGCGGATAAGTCCCGCAGCGACAAACCGAATCCGACATGACGCGATCGATCTGTTCATCACCAGGGTTTGGATTTTCCTGCAACAACGCGCATGCAGTCATGATCATCCCGGCCTGGCAATACCCGCATTGTGCCACCTCTTCAGCCAGCCATGCGCTCTGACAGGGATGACTCACATCCGGGGAAAGGCCTTCGATCGTAACAAAACTGCGAGATGCCGCCGCCGATGCCGGGACCTGACAGGCGCGCAACGCCTTTCCGTTTTCAAGTATTGTGCAGGCGCCGCAAACTCCCACGCCGCAGCCAAATTTAGTGCCCGTCAAACCAAGATTGTCGCGAAGCAACCAAAGCAGCGGAGTGTCGTCGTCCGCTTCGACAGCGCGCCTCACCCCGTTAACAGTCAAGTCAAACTTGCTCACGCCGGACTGATCATTGCCACTTTGCTCAAGACAGACAATTTCTCACGTCGTTCGAAATTCCAAATGCCAAAAAAGCATAGATTCCTGCCATGCGAATTCA
>DASXOI010000240.1:0-2041 GCA_036494375.1 Candidatus Udaeobacter sp. | reverse complement strand
GGAACGGAGGACGTTGATGGGAAAGATCTTCTTAAGTTCGAAATGCATCGGGCGGGCACGATCACCAACACCGATCTGCTCACGGTAGACGAACACGGAATTATCTGCTGGGCTCGGGTGAATCTCGACGGCGAGCTGGTTAAGTTTAATCCGCCGCAGACGATGATCGCTGCTCCTCTGAAAAAGGGCGCCGCATGGGACTTCGATGGCCAGGCTGGCGACCTGAAGGTGCAACAGCATTATGACGTTCTTGGCGAAGAAAAAATTGATGTGCCCGCGGGAAAATTTCAAGCGTTCCGGATTCACGGTGAGCAAACGACGCCCAACCGGATGATCATTGAGCGCTGGTTTGTACCCAGCGTTGGAATTGTCAAAGACGTTACGACGATGCAGGACGCGAAAGGCGATTTGCTCCAGCGCATTTCGCTTGAACTTGCGGAAGCGCCTAAAATCGTGGAGCGCCCCGAAGTCAAATCGGACAGCGCACCGAAACGGCTCCTAGTAAGTCTTGCAAAAGATCGGTTCGGCAAGCCGACGACGACATTTTCGTCAAATACGCCGGAAATCTATGCGCGCTGGCAGGGCCAGCGCTTGCGACAAGGCGCAAGTGTGAAGGCTGTCTGGATCGCTGAAAACCTGGGAGAAGATTTTCCTCCCGACTATAAAATCGACGAGGCTTCTGCTGTCGCTGTAACCCCGACCACACGCGGCGCATTCACACTCGCGAGGCCTGAAGATGGATGGACGCCGGGCGATTACCGCGTCGAATTTTATGTCGACGATGTTCTCGTCGACGCGGTGAAGATGAAGATCGTGCAGTGATCAAGGAGCGGCAATCTCTCAGTCCGCCGTTGGGCGCTCTGGAGAGACACCCGCCCTTGAATTTTATTGAATCCAAAACCCGATGTCGCTGCATCACAACGGAGAAGAGTGTTTCACATGAAAAAGATTCTGATCCTTTTGCTCGCTGGATGCGTCGTTTTGGTTGCCGGATGCCATTTGCCTGGCATTCGAGGCAATGGCCACATGAAGACGGAGGAACGACCAATCGCCGCTTTTGCTAATCTCGACGCTGGCGGCGCTTTTGAAATTGAGTGGCAAAACGGAACCCCCGCTCTTCGAATCACGACGGACGAAAATCTGCTGCCTTACGTCGAGAACAATGTTTCGGACGATACACTGCATCTGCGCATGAAAGAGCACGTTTGGCCTACCCACGGAATCAAAGTCGTCATTTCAAGTCCAACGCGGGCAGGTGGAAAAATCAGGGGCGCCGTCAAGTTAACCGCGAAGCAGTTGAGCGGGCCAATCTTTGCTTTGGAATCGAAGGGCGCGTCAGAGGTCGCACTTGATGGTAGCATTGATCAGCTCCTGGTCGATATGACCGGTGCGAGTCAGCTGGCGGCCGCTGGACTGCAAGCTAAAACCGCCGAAATCTCCACTACCGGAGCTGGCGACGCGGAGATTGCAGTCACCGATACGCTGAAAGTCGTGATCACTGGCGCGGGCAAAGTCACTTACTCCGGCAACCCACCTACAATCAAAAAACAGATCATCGGCGCCGGCACAATTCGGCATAAGGATTAGCCGTGTCCTCGCACGGGCGTTCGTCGCGGCGAACGCCTCGACACCAGACCTTCAACGCATTAAGTGAAGCAACCATTCGGCATTCGAATCTTGAGTTGGTTCGCGGCACTCGCATCCGCAGGAATGTTTGTCTCGATCGCGCTCGCGATTCTCGACATCGGGCCGCACCTTATGGGCGGCGAAACAGTCACTCGCTCGGAATGGTTGCACATCGCCGCCCCGCTCGTTGCGGTGATCGGCTGCCTGATGGCTTTGATAGCGTACGGTTTTGCCGCCCGCAAAGCATGGTCGCGCCATCTTGTGATGACGATATTTGTTCTGATAATCGTGTATGCGTCCGCGCTCGGCGCACTGAATGTGCTGCGGCACACGATTATGTGGCGCGCCATCATTAACGGCTCTTTGTTTGGTTGTGCGAGTGCGTGGTATTTCTACTTCAAAGCAAACGTCGCCG
>DASXOI010000239.1:0-4895 GCA_036494375.1 Candidatus Udaeobacter sp. | reverse complement strand
GCGCCTATTCCCGGCAAAGACACCGTTGGAATTGAGCTTGCCAATACCCGCAAGGTAACAGTGAAACTGCGCGAGCTGTTCCAGTCGTCCGATTGGGACGCTGCGAAGGAGCACGCAAAAATTCCGCTGGCCCTGGGCAAGGACGTTTACGGCAAGACAATTATTGCGGACTTGGCGCAGATGCCGCACCTGCTTGTCGCGGGGACGACTGGCAGCGGAAAGAGCGTCTGTATCAATGCACTGATTGCCAGCATGCTTTTTCGTTTCACGCCGGAAGAGATGCGTCTGGTCATCATCGATCCAAAAATGGTGGAAATGCAGGCGTATCAATCATTGCCGCATCTTGCATTCCCGATCGTAACTGATCCGAAAAAAGTTTTGTTGGCGCTGCGATGGCTGATCGACGAGATGGAACGTCGCTACAAAATGTTTGCCCGCGTCGGCGTGCGGAACATCGTCGGGTTTAATGCACGACCGAAGAAGAAAACACAAAAGGAACTCGACGCTGAGGCGGTAGAGTCCGGTGTCTCACCGGATCGCGCACGCAGGTCTGCTGAGACAGCGGACGCAACACCGATTAAAGTGCCGCGCGAAGACGAGGAGCAAGTTCCCGACAGAATTCCATACGTCGTCGTGATCGTCGATGAGCTCGCTGATCTGATGCAAACCGCGCCCGCGGATGTTGAGAGCGCGATCGCGCGCATCACGCAAATGGCCCGTGCCGCCGGCATGCATGTGATTGTCGCAACGCAAACACCGCGCGCGGACGTGATCACAGGGGTTATCAAAGCGAATGTTCCCAGCCGCATCGCATTCCAGGTTGCGAGCAAGATCGACAGCCGCGTCATTCTCGATGAAAACGGCGCCGACCGTTTGCTCGGGCAGGGCGACATGCTTTATCTGCCGCCGAGCGCTTCACGGCTCATCCGTGCACAAGGCGTGCTCGTCACTGATAACGAGATTCACGCGGTCGTTGAATTTGTTTCGAAACAAAGCCCGCCGGCATTTGATACCGCGATGCATGAGAAGCTCCAATCCACTAGCGCACCGGAGGAAGACGTGACCGCCGAAGACGAAGAGCTGGTCGAAAAGTGCATCGAGATTATTCGACAGGAAAAACGCGCGTCTACTTCGCTGCTACAACGCAGGTTGCGACTCGGTTACACGCGTGCGGCGCGCATCGTTGATATTCTGGAGCAGCGCGGTATTTTGGGTCCCGGCGAGGGCGCCAAACCACGTGAGATCCTGGTCGATCTCGATGCTGCCGTTTAGCCGGCTTTTCGTTCATGACAATAGAAGGTCTAGGCAAAAAATTTCAGGAGGCACGGGTAGCGAGAAAACTCACGCTCGATGAAGCCGCGCGCATGACCAAAATTCGCCCGCAGCGGCTGGCGGAAATTGAGGCGGACGATTTTTCGAAATTCCCAAGCCTGGCATACGCGAAGGGTTTCCTGCTTATTTACGGGAAATTCCTGGATGTCGACGTGACGCCTTATCTCGATGCGTTTGAGGATTCCGAAAGCGTGACCGTGGACGGCTATTCTTACCTTCAG
The DNA here is from genome assembly GCA_036494375.1 of Candidatus Udaeobacter sp. Classification (GTDB taxonomy): domain Bacteria; phylum Verrucomicrobiota; class Verrucomicrobiia; order Chthoniobacterales; family UBA10450; genus Udaeobacter. Next base: position 3,342 of record DASXOI010000239.1, on the reverse strand, counting down.
GAGAATGAGCGCGCGAAACCAGTCTCCGCGCCGGTGGTTCGGCGCCGTCCCGCTGCTACTGGTGGTACAGGTGGCAGCAATCGCGTTTCGCCAATGCCGCTCATTGTTGGGATAGTGGTTTTAGTGCTCGGTTTTCTGGGCATGAAATTTTTTCTTAATGTGCAGAGGCTCGCGCCCGCGCGAGGAAGCTCGAGCGCGCAAACCTCGGCAACTGCAACGCCGGGGATTGCCTCAGGCGGACCAAGCGCGACAGCAGCTCCAAACATTGCGGCTATCGCTACAAGTCCGCCGGTCGCGTCGCCTGTTTCGACCCAGGGGCGGCCTGAAACGCGCAAGGCCTTGGCTGCTGGTTCCACTGCGCCAGGTGAGCCGGAAGTGCGTAAGGCGAAGCCCGTCACTAAAGAAGAATTGTCGCAAACCGGCGCAGCAACCAATTCGCCACCACCGGAATCAGCCGAACAAAATCGAATCGCCATTCAGCCGCTCAAACGAACTTACGTAAGGGTGACGCTCGGCGACGAGGCAAAAGCAGCGTTCGAACGGTGGGTCTCGCCGGCTGATGGTCCGGTTGAATTTCGTGGCAAGCACGTGGCAATTCGGGTCCTCGATCCTGAAGCCGTTAAGATCACTAAAAACGGACAGGCTTTGGCACAAAACGATCAGGACGTGACGGTCAACTAGAGGAACTCTGTCATTCTGAGCAAAGCGAAGAATCTCGGATCACTGCTTCGGGCCACTCAGCCGATCGGAAATAAATCAGAGATGTTTCGCTTCGCTCAACATGACAGCGCCGTATGCTTTGGGCGCTAGCCGAAAATGAGATGACAAACACGACGCATTTTCCTCGTAAACCGAAGGTCGGCATGATCAGCCTTGGCTGCGCCAAAAATCTCGTGGATGCGGAGATCATGCTCGGAAGCGTTTTGCAACGTGGAATGGAAATCACGTCGCGCGCAGAAGACGCCGACGTGCTGGTGGTTAACACTTGCGCCTTCATCGATTCAGCCAAGGAAGAATCAATCGAAGCGATTCTGGAAGCGCATCAGCAGCGCGGGTTAAATAAACGACCAGACCAAAAACTAATCGTCAGCGGTTGTATGTCGCAGCGGTTTGCGAAAGATCTGCATAACGAACTGGCCGAGGTGGACGCGTTCATAGGACTCGATCAAGTCAGTGAGCTTGGTCAGATCGTGGAAAGGATCTTAAGCAAACGCCAAACGCTCAACGCCGAACGCTCAATGTCGAATTCAGACGGTTCGATGTTGGACGTTGGGCCTTCGGCGTTCGGCGTTTCCGACCTGGCATTCACAGACACACGCCCCACGTACATTCCCGATTACGACACACCGCGTTTTAGACTTACTCCCGCGCATTCCGCGTACGTGAAGATTGCCGAGGGCTGCAATCATCCGTGCAGTTTTTGCGTGATCCCCCAGATGCGCGGCAAGCATCGCAGCCGCAAACCGGAATCGGTATTAGCGGAGATTCGTGCGCTCGTCCGCGAAGGTGTGCGCGAAATCAACTTGATCAGTCAGGACACCACGTACTACGGAATGGATTTGTGGGACGGGAGAGCCGGGCCGCGGCAGCCGGTGGATTCGACCCGCGGACCGACGCTGGTTTCGCTGCTTCGTGAGATTCAACAGATCGAAGGCGAGTTTTGGGTTCGCCTGCTTTACACGCACCCGGCGCATTGGAGCGATGAACTGATTAAAACCATTGCTGAGTGCGACAAGATCGCGCGTTACATCGACATTCCGCTGCAGCACATCGACGAATCGATGCTGGGCCGAATGCGCCGTGAAACCTCGCGCGCCCACATTGAAGACTTAATTCCCAAACTGCGCGCTGGAATTCCGGGCGTAGCGTTGCGCACTACTTTCATCGTCGGGTTCCCAGGCGAAACCGATGCGGAATTCGAGACATTACTGGATTTCATCCGTCGCAGCCGATTCGAACGCCTTGGGATATTCAAATACTCTCAGGAAGAGGGTTCCCGCGCGGCGAGGATGCCGGGACAGGTCTCCGCAAAGGTAAAGAACGCACGTTATCGAGCGGCAATGGCCATGCAGCAATCCATTGCCCATGATCTCGCTCGCGAGAAAATTGGGAGCGAACTGAAACTGCTCGTCGATCAGCCGCACATTGCCCGCAGCGAAGCCGATGCTCCGGATGTAGATGCGCGAGTCGTTTTGTCCGAGCCTGCGGCTGTGGGCGAGTTTATTTGGCGGATCGTTAAGGGAAGCCGCGGCTACGATCTGCTGGCCTGACCGACTTGATCAACTTTGTAGCCACCGGTTCGCCAAAGGACGAATCCGTCCGGTGTGCGGACCTGTGGCCGGTCTTCGCGGAGTTGTGCTCATTCCGAGACGGCACGCAGCGCCGTGGCTACAGGCGCGCGCAAGCGAATTTCTCGAGTCGCAAGATTGCGTAGTGACAAGTCGGCGATTTTTGATCAATTTCTCAAATACTAAATGGCTGAACCCGACCAACCGAAAAAAGAAACGGTTCGCATCCAGCTGCCGCATCCGCCTGTGGCGCAGCCGTCGGAGCCGAATGTGAAGTCGCACGAGACCGTGCGGATCCAGTTGCCAGTTCGTGAAACTGGTAACCCGCCTGTCCCCTCTCCGCCGCAGTCAGCGCCCGGCAATATTTCTACCGCGAATTTTTTTCCACCACCGAAGCCACCTGCTGTCTCACGTCCCCTATCAGCGTCAGTGCCTTCTCCGCCGATGTCATCTCCGTCAGGACCAAAAAAGGAGACCGTGCGCATTCCGCTGACGTCCGAACCGTTGCGCTCGTCTCAGAAAAAGACTCAGCCGCTGATCGCGATGCCCAGCGTGGTTCCACAAAATCCGCCGATCGCTATAGCACCGGTCGAGAAAGGCTCCATGCGGCTGTATTGGACCCTCCTCGGTGTGTCCGCATTGATTTTGATTATCCAGATTTGGACGTATTTTTCTTAGCTATGGAAAACTCTGCCGTTATCACCCTTAATGAATCGAACTTTGACCGCGAACTGACGCAAGACGACAAACCTATAATCGTCGATTTTTGGGCGGAATGGTGCGGTCCGTGCAAAATGATCGCGCCTTTACTGGATGAGATTGCGCGGGAAAAAACAGGCACACTCAAAATTGCGAAAGTAAATGTAGACGAAAATCAGAGTCTCTCAGCCAAGTATAACATTCGCGCGATTCCGGCGTTGCTCTTTTTCAAGAACGGCCAACTGCGCGATCAGGTCGTCGGCGTAGCGAGCAAAAAGGATCTGCTCAGCCGTCTGGAAGCACTGGCTTAGGGATTTTCATAACCGGACGCCGCAATGCGGCGTCCCTACCACGT
>DASXOI010000238.1:0-4666 GCA_036494375.1 Candidatus Udaeobacter sp. | reverse complement strand
TATCCTGATCAACGAGCTGGTCGGGATAATTCCGGGGCTGGGCGATGCGTTTTCGTTCTGGTTCAAGTCGAACGTGCGCAACTACGAACTGCTCCGCCGGTACTCTGCCGCGCCCGCGAGATCGAGAAGAGGCGACTGGATATTTGTCATCGCAGTTCTCAGTCTGCTGTTTCTCATTGTGTGTGGGGGATTGATCGTGACGGTCCTCGTATTGGATGGTATTGGGCGTTTCCTGTTCCACCGGTAAGTCATCGTAAAAGGCGTGAATCGCCCCGCCGGCATCACGTATCTTTCTCTAAAAGCATCGTATTCGTCATAGCTAAGACGAACAATAAGCTTTCGTTGTTCGCAGTCGTTGGAACTCAAGCGGGATCGCGGGCTCAGTTGAATGTACTTACGGCCGCGGAGCTGGCGTAGGCCTGGGCCTTGGCGTCGGCGAACATCTCCCCGTGCATGGCGTTGGCGTAGGCGTAGGCGTAGGCGTAGGTGTAGCTGTGGGGCTTGGAGTAGGTGTAGGAGTAGATGTTGAAATGAGTTCCCAAGTATCGTTGAAATATACGTTTTCGTTAACCTGACCACCGAAGAGAATCACACGGTGTAAGGCTGCGTCGTAGGCCATGCCAGCGCCTTCGCGCGCAGGCGGCGAGTGGGCCGTAGAAAGGTGTATCCACGTGGCGCCAACCTGATCCCATAACCACGTCGTGTTCTGGTCTACACCGCCACTTCCACCTCCAAAGAGAACCACTCCTTGCAGGCTCGGATCGAAAGCGGCAGAAGCGGCATACACTAAGACAGGTTGCACAGCCGGAGATTGCAGGGTCCATGTCGTGCCGTCATAGGTCCAGGTGTTATTCGGATTAACACTCCCGAGACCACCAAACATAACAACCTCTCCCGTCACCGTATTCGTTGCAACGGCTGCCGACGACCGTGCAAACGGAACTTTCGGCGGACTTAACTGGGTCCAATCGGAGCCGTTCCATTGCCACATGGTAAGCTGATAGAAGTGGCCGTCGTATCCACCAAAAACATCGGCCCTTCCATTCGGGTCGGGAAACAACATCGGGCTGGTAACAGCAGGTGGGTGATGGGCTGGCGCGGCCTGCGTCCATTGTAACGTCGACCCATCCCAAAGCCATGTATCGCCCAGGTAATTGGTTCCGTTGAACCCGCCAAAGAGCACTACTTTGTGAGCGACAGAATCGTAGGTCATTTGGGCGGCAGCGCGCGTTGGAGGCGCAGATTGTGTGGCGATGTGCGTCCAGGTTGTGCCGTCGAAGCTCCATGTATCATTGAGATAGCCTGTGCCGTCGAATCCGCCAAACGCAATGGTCTTCCCGCTGACCGGATCGTAAGTCATTGCAAGATACGAACGTGCCGGAGGAGGATTGGTTGGCGAAAGCTCAACCCAATCCGGAAAAGTAAAAGGAGTGGCTGCTGCAATTCCTGTAAATGCGATCGAAATACAGCAGTAGACAAAAATTATCGACGCATGCGAAAAGTATCGAACCTGAGTGAGTTTCATCGAGCATGACTTAAGACGCTCAACAAGGGTTGTGTCAACTCGCCGGAGCAACTTTTTGCCTCACAAAAGCGCAGGATGTCTTACGACCTCTTTTTAATGAAGGCTCCATTGTTATTCACAACGTGCATTTACCGTTCGCCCGGGCGGTGTGTTTTGTTTCTCGACCTTGCTATCAGCGACGAGGGCCGACTCGAGGCGGTTCGCGATTTTGACTGTTGACACTTTGACACGCTTTTACCTAATCTCGGGTCGCTGTAAGAGCGAAAAACGAACTCGGCTGTTCCATGAATTACTTTCATGATGTCTCCGCTCTCCATCGGGTGCTTGGTGTGCTGTACCGGGACGTGGCTTCTGACGAACGACGCGCCACGCTATCCCGTTTCCTTGAAAAAGTATATCGGTTCACGCCGGACCAAGCGTCGCTTTTTGCTTCAACCGTGCTCGATCAGGACGCAGAGGGCTCTGCCGATTGGGTCAGGACAAACGGTTTGCGTGTGACAGGTAGTTGGATACGTGGGGAGCAGGAAGGCAACGTCGGCGCCTGGCTTTCTACCATAAAGGAAACCTGGCAGTTCGATATCGATCTCACCTACGAGCACAAGATCGAGAGGTACGACTCAAGTATAACAACCGGGCCGTTCTTCCAATCTTCATATTCACGACCGAAAATGAGCTTGGAGCGTGGTATTTGGGCCCCGTCGGATAACAGACTTGATCAGCTCGCATTATTTGTGATGTCCACCGAGGGTTTCGCCCGCCCGATGATGCTTGAGTGGATCGAAAAGGAAGCCTGCACTATTAATATGCAGAAATTTGGCCGCGGATGATCAGCGGTCTTGCACCAGGCTAATCTGCTTTGACGCGACAAGATACGCCTGCTAATGGGCGTGACTCTACGGATCGAATATCCGGAAGGCGATCTATCATGTGCTTAGCCCGAGGGGACCGGAGCATGCGATGTTCCGAACTGATGCTAATCGAAATTATTCCCGTGGATCTATTGGGCCAGACCTGCCGGCAGACGGGATGGCAGATTCATCCCGTGATCGAATAGAGTCGGTGACTCAGCTGTCACGTTGATGCCTTATCGATTGTTAAGCGCGGTTTGCGGCGCACGGTTGCTCAGTTCAAGCTGCTCACTCACTTTTTCGATTCTTGAATCTGCCGCTTTAAAACGCGCCGTCAGCTCCGCGACGCCCGATCGCAGGATTGTAATTTTACGGTGTTCTTTGAGAAATTCATTGAGCAACATCGCGTTCACCGCATCGTAGCGCACCGTGTAAGGCTTACCGCCGGAATCTCGCATAACCAAATCGCGATTTACCTTTTCCACTTCCTCAGCTACGAGGCCGAATTGCTGAATACCGTTAGGATCAATGCCTTTCTTGTAGCGGAAGGTAACCGGTTTGAGTGCGAAGATCGCTTCGCTTGCCTTGCCCATCGGTTTGATGTCGTCCTTGAAACGTTCTGACGAAGGGGCAGTACCGAGTTGACCGGCGGCATTTACGTGAACTGCGAGGCCGTTAGGCACTGTCCTGCCAGAAACGCCCGCGATAAAGGTTCTTACCTGGTCTGTGTCGCCAATGCGAACGACTCTGTTATCGCCAGCGATACCTCTGTTGCCAATGTCAATATCGAAGGAACCGGAGTTGGAGAGATCTCTACCGGCCGAGTGACCGAGAGAGATGTTCTCAATGCCTTCAAAAACATTCTTAAGTGCGTTCCAACCGATGGCTGTATTGCGGCTACCATTATTATCGCCGAGAGCGCGATATCCGTAAGCTGTATTGTCGGGTCCATTGTCGAAGCGACTAGACTCAAGAGCCAAAACGCCGGTGCCGGTGTTTTGGTTGCCGCGGCGATTACCATCGAGCGCACCTGTACCAGCTGCGGTGTTGGATTCACCGTCGGTGTCGTTCTGGAGGGCCCCGGTACCGAGCGCAGTGTTGCCGGTGCCATCTGTCAGGCCAAAGAGGGCGTTAGTCCCCGCGGCTGTGTTTCCCCCCGGATACGCTCCTCCCGGCGGTGGATTCACCGCTTGGGCGATTGAGAGAGGTATAAGGCAGATCAGGAAAGTCCGCGTCGCAAGCAACAAGCCCGGCAATGTGGAGCGCCTCATCAAATTTCCTAAAAGTATCGTTTTCATATGCGTGATTCAGGTCGCAGTGCTCAGGGATTGATGGCTACCTGGGGAGCAGATTCGGTCCGGCCGATTCGTCCTGCGCCGAATTTGGCCGTTTTGACTCTCACGGCGGACTCATTCCCCGCTGCGAGCTGCTCACTCATTTTTTGAACTTTCAAATCCTGCTCTTGAAGACGCGCCGTCAATTGCGCCAGGACTGATTCTAATTCCTCAACTTTGCGATGTTCTTTGAGAAATTCATTGAGCAACATTGCGTTGACTGCATCGTAACGGACCGTGTAAGGCTTGCCGCCAGCATCTCGCGCAACCAGATCGGGATTGATCTTGGCCAGTTCTTCGGCAACGAGGCCAAACTGGGGAATGCCATCGGGATCAAGGTCCTTTTTATAACGAAACGTGACCGGTTTGAGCGCAAAGATTGCTTCGCTCGCCTTGTCCATCGGTTTGATTTCATCCTTGAAACGCTGCGATGATGGCGTCGTGCCCAGTTGACCATCGCTGTTTACGGAAACCGGTGCGCCTGTCACGCTCGAGGCTGCGATGCCAGCGATATAGGTTTTCGTCTGGCTTGCGTCGCCAATCCGAATAGTGCCGTCCTCGCCGGGTCGACCTAGGTTGCCAATATAAATATTGTTACTACCTGGCAAAAAATTCCCACCAGCCCTGTAACCTAGGGCAATGTTGTCATGGCCCCCGTTGTTATTCTCCAAGGTGCGAGAACCGATCGCTGTGTTGGCATTGGCTGTATTGTGCACAAGAGCGCGAAACCCGTTAGCTGTGTTGTCGTTTCCAGTCTCATTATCGAAAAGTGCTCCGAAACCGGTAGCCGTGTTTCGATCGCCGCCGCGATTGTCCCTGAGCGCAAGAGAACCAACGGCGGTGTTGGATAGACCCACCGTATTGTCATGGAGGGCTCTGAAACCAAGAGCAGTGTTGTTGGTGCCGGTTGTAAGGTTTTGGAGTGCCCTTTCCCCCACGGCTGTGTTGTTACCCGGATA
>DASXOI010000237.1:0-1787 GCA_036494375.1 Candidatus Udaeobacter sp. | reverse complement strand
AGGTTTGGGTGAAACGAACGATCGATACTCTGGCAAGCCGGCGCGTTTTTTTCGCGCGGCCATCTCAGGAACGAGCGAGATGCCAACACCGGAATGAACAAGCGCTTGAATCGTCTCCAGTTGAGCGCTCCGAAAAGAGATCGTCGGTTTCAAGTCGCGCCGTTCGCAAAAATTCAATACCTGATCGCCCAGGCAGTGTCCTTCCTTCATCACGATAAAAGGCTCTTTTTCAAGATCAGCCAGGCGCACAGTTCGTTTGCGCGTTAACGGATGGCGCGGCGGCAATGCCAGGCGCAATTCCTCGCTAAACAAATCTTTTACTTCCATCCGCCGGTCCTGGATCGGTCGACTCGCTATCGCGAAATCGATTTCACACGCATTGGCAAGCTTGAGCAACAGCGCCGTCGTGTCTTCCTGCACGACGATTTCCACACCTGGAAATCGTTTCGCAAAGTCACCCAGAACCGCCGGCAGCAGATAGGGAGCAATCGTTGGCAGCACGCCTACGATCAAACGGCCGCGCAATAAGCTACGGGCGTCCGACGCCTCGCGCCTGGCCAGGTCAACTTCCTCAAGGATCCTCAGCGCGCGAGGCAGAAAAGCTTCGCCGTGTGCCGTTAGCTTGGCCTCACGTTTCGTGCGATCAAACAATCGCTCGCCCAATTCTTCCTCCAGTTTCTGGATCTGCTGACTCAAGGAAGGCTGGGACACGTGACAGTGCTCCGCCGCGCGAGAGAAATTGCCCGCGCGCGCCACGGCCACCACATATCGAAGCTGGTGCATCTCCATAGGCGATTCCTATGATGATCACAGGAAACAAATATTTCAACTATCACGCCAAACCGCTCAATCTTCTCCTCAGCTCTTGTCCGGAATTCCACTCAACCCATAAGGAGAAATCACATGACAACTGAAGCCAAATGTCCATTCCACCACGCAACCACCGGCGGCACCACGAATCGTGAGTGGTGGCCTAACCAGTTAAAACTCGAACTACTTCACCAGCATTCGTCCAAATCAAATCCGATGGGTGAAGACTTCGATTACAGAAAGGAGTTCGAGAGCCTCGACTTCGCTGCGTTGAAAAAGGATCTCGCGGCTTTGATGACCGATTCGCAGGATTGGTGGCCGGCGGACTTCGGACACTACGGCCCATTATTCATTCGCATGGCCTGGCATAGCGCCGGAACTTATCGCACTGGCGATGGTCGCGGCGGCGGTGGCAGAGGCCAACAACGCTTCGCTCCACTGAACAGTTGGCCGGATAACGTCAGTCTGGATAAAGCGCGGCGCCTTCTCTGGCCTATCAAACAAAAGTATGGACACAAGATTTCGTGGGCCGACCTGATGATCCTTGCCGGGAACCTTGCGCTCGAAACCATGGGATTCAAAACATTCGGTTTCGGCGGTGGTCGCGAGGATGTTTGGGAGCCCGATCAAGATGTCTATTGGGGGGCCGAAAAAAGGTGGCTCGGCGGCGACATCCGATACGCGCACGGTTCGCCCGGTGTCATTGAGGATCACGCGGTGCTCGTCTCAGACGAGGATCCGGATGGCGACGTGCATAGTCGCCGATTAGAAAATCCGTTAGCCGCCGTGCAGATGGGTTTGATCTACGTCAACCCGGAAGGACCGGACGGTAACCCGGACCCGACTCTTGCGGCGACAGACATCCGGGAAACGTTCAAACGCATGGCCATGAATGACGAAGAAACGGTCGCGCTCATCGCCGGCGGTCATACCTTTGGCAAAACACACGGCGCTGCGCCTTCGTCGAACGTCGGTCC
>DASXOI010000236.1:0-13974 GCA_036494375.1 Candidatus Udaeobacter sp. | reverse complement strand
GGAATTTCAAAGGTTTATTTCGTTGAACTTCCTAAAGACGTTCAGGAACGGTTTCATCACGGTTCTGCGACGCCAACTGGAAAGGCAGTCACGCGACGCCTCGACAAGGCCGAAAGCGCCAGTCATGTCGACGCGTCCTTCGATGCCGGTACGCTTGCCGATAAGTTTGCGCAAAAAGTCCAAAAAAAGCTCGACGAACGGGAATCGATCTTACAGGGGAAACACACGCCCGGCCCGGCAGAGTTGACGGTGATACGTGAATTTGCTTTCCATAAAGCCTTCCTGGCTGGGATTGCTATCATTGCCAGCGTGTTGTTCGTTGTCGTTTGGGCTCGTGTTAAATAACAAGCAATAACGCGAACAAAGTTCTAAGTGAGAACTGGTAAATCATCGCTGATAATCTCAGCAAGGCCGGTCGCGAGTTGGAGCTTCTCTGGAATTGAAAAGGTTGTATCCACCTATTAAGCGAACAGTGTTAACCAATCGTAGCGAAGGCGGAAAGCGTTCGTTGTGCATGCAGATGGAAAACTGACCGCGTTTGTGAAACTACAGGGGCACGATTCACCATCGATTTGAGACTCAGATGAAAACTCATGCGTAGTTCCATGTTTTGCTGAGTAACCAGATTAAAGCCGGCCACGAGACCGCGTGGATGAGAACCAGAATCTGTGCGTCGTTCATCCTTGTCCTTCCTTACCTCCGTTTCGGATTTGCACCCTGGTTTGCGCGCCTCCTGCGCGAGACATTCGCCGAGAAGCCGAATGACGCTCCGTGATCGCTCAAAGCCGTTTGGAGTTGGGGCTGCGTCTCAGCGATTGATTCCAACGGGCGAACATTTTGGATTGCAGACGCACATCGGAACGACGGAAGGCGTCGCCATGCGGATCGGAATCCGGCGCACTAATTTTACTGCGGCAGTCAAAACTTGGCGCAACGTTGATGCCTTATCATTGTGACTCGCGGAGATTTGGGCTACCAGCGGTTTCAGCGCGTTTCATTGTGCGTGCGGATAAAACATTGACGGCGTTTGTGGAACTGGAAATTAGTTTGACAGCAAATCACAAGATTCTGCTCTTTTACTGCGTCGCGCCCTCAGTCTCTGCGTCCTGAACATCCGTGATTAGCCACTTCCCGTTAGTTTTAACCATCTTCATGGTGGTGATTTCTTTCAGGACTGGAACGGCCTTGCCAGTGGGAGGACTCCCACCGGTCACATCCCAAGTAGCATGGACAAGTGCCACATCGGGCGTTGAAAAAGTAACTTCAGCACCAGTAAGCCTACGAACAGCAGTCTTTAATCTGCGCTTAAACAGTTCCGCGTGCCGCTCGATAATCGCCTGCACTCCTTTCCAATGAACACCGGTCCTGTCTGCGTAGTCGCAGTTTTCATCTAAGAGGCGAGCAAGGGCGGCCGTGTCATGGCCATTCCAGGAAACTGTATATTCGGCGAGAACATCGCGCACAACACTTTCATCATTTTCGTAGTTCGTGGCGCTGTAATATCCGCCATAGTAAAGCAGAGGCGGGTAGTTGTATCCGTAACTATAACCATAGCTACCATACCCGTATCCGTAGCCGGAGTAGGAGGACGGGTAGGAATAGTAGGACGGATAAGAGTATTCAGAATATTCATAGGGTCCGTGCGGGTAGGAGTTCCAGCCCGACCAAGAACCCCACCACCATGGAAACCCGAAGTTGCCGATAAAGATAATTTTGTTGGACCGGTGGAAGCGATGAAACCGATCATGTCCATGAAAGTTGCCGTTGTTGAAACCGTTGAAGCGTCGAACGCCCAAGGCTGAATTCATCATTGGAGCGCGGTGCATCGGCATTCGGGCAATCGAAGGTGGCGTGAAAGCGCCGCGCATTCCGATCCGGGATACTGAATTACCGTGCCCTCTCATCTGCGCCGTCGCACTCGAGGCTGCGAAAACACATGCTACCACGCAACCAAGGAGAACGAATCTTCTCCAGTTCATAGCGTTATGGATCTCCAAAGATTTAAACCCCCGGGATTCGAAAGTTGCGGCACAAGATAAAAGATCCCGACCGCGTTACAAATGCGCCGCCGCTCGGGCGACTGTGGCAATCAGTAAAACCATCATCAACACTCAGGCTACAGGCAGTGCTTTCTTAAGGCTCAGATAAGCCGCTGCTGTTGTCCCGACGCAGCATCAGCAACTTCCGATCAGCGGTCATATTTCACGGTGTGGCGGCTTTTTGTTTCCCAAGCTTACGGTTCTTTGAAGTCGCCCGCCTGCTCGTGCGTCTCAATCACGTCGCCCGCTTCAACGTATACGAAAGACGGCTTGTTGTACCCGACTGCGGTGCTTTGCCGAGTCGACGGCATTACTCGGAGTTAACAGTGTGCTGGAAGTGGCGCTGTTGGGTGGTGCCGTTTAGCCTGTAAGAATAGCTTCTCCAGTTCTTCCAAAGACCGATATTTTTCGAGCTCATCCTCCAGCACGTCTCGGCGTACCGCGATATCATTCCGGTTGTCCCGCTCGAGAGGCACTTCCGGTTGTCTGGTGTTCATGCCTGATTGTTGGGCCAAGCACAGCCATCCCGCTATGCGGATTTTGCGAAATGCTAACCTTAATGTGCAAACTCTTTCGCCGGCACTACTTCGTAACGTAAACGTGCGCACGAATAATTGCCGACAATCTCAGCAAAGCCGGATGCAGCTGAGCTGTGTATCAGCTTCTGATTAGGTGGGACGAACAATCTGGATTGCAGACGCACATTGTGATGATGGAAAACGTTTCGTCGTGCGTGCGGATGAAAAGCTGACGGCGTTTATGGAACTTGAAGCGGCAGTTTCCTTTCGGTGCTTCTTTCTTTTTGTAAGAGTGAACGGAACAGTCTTCCCGGCGGCCGTGTAACTGCCCTTGATAGTGGACTGAGGATCGCCAAAGGGATCCATGTCTAACAAAATCTCTTTTTTTGCGCCCTTTGCCGGAGCAAATCGTATTTTGCCCGTTCCGATCTGTCCATCTCTACCCGCGAGGTAAAACCTCGTTATTTTTCCGGTCGCAGATTCGGTGATCTTGAGATTGCTCGCCTCCACATGGCCGTGGTCGAACTCAAAGACGATTCTCAGGCCGGCAGCCTTGCCCTTGTAGAAGACGGTGTCGTAGCCTTTTGCCTCAGCGGAGGCGAAGGGAAGCACCAAGCGAACAGCGATAAGCGCCACAGCGATAGTCAACGTTCGATAGTTCATGAGACGAGCCGCAAGCTCAGCCGCCGGGTAAGGGTAAGCAAGCTTATCAATCTCTCAAATCCGCCTTGCACTCGTGCGTCTCGATCGCGGCTGCCGTTGCTTCTCAGTGGCAGGCACGAGCACAGAGCCGCCGAGAAATGCGAACGTGAGTGATGCTATCGGTGGCGGCGTGGATGCCTGTGAGATACTTGCGTAGGGCGAGGACTTGGTGACGGCGTAACGCTCGAGCTATCTATGGGAATTGCCTTTGGTATTGGCGCAGCTGTGGGAGTCGGGGATTGTTCCGGCATCGAACTTGAAGGTTGATTGGGCCGCTGGGACGCAATGAGCGCGTCTGTTAGCGTGTCCAAGCGCGAAGCGTATCTCGCCAGGACGATGGTCAAAAATACCAGGATGGCGGCCAACACAGCAGTTGCTATGGCAAACCATTTGATCCATCGCGAATCATTCATGCGGAAACCTAAATGACAAACCGCTCACTGCCAAAATCTGACAACGGCAACGCCTCAGCGGGAAGCCATCTTAAATCCCCGGACAGCTTACAATGGTCGGAATACCGACCGTTGCGAAATATTCGATCGTGATTGACATTCAAAGCAAGGGGTCCAGCGATGCCTATCACAAGATTGTTGTTTGCATTCATCAGTCTGGCGATGGTTTTCCTTTACACGTCGGCCAGCGCTGAGCCGCCGAAGCAAACAAAGAAGGATTCCGCAAACGCGAGTCGTCCAGGCCCAAAGCCTGTCCATCTTGTCGTTAGGTCTACGGCGGAGATAAAACAGACATTTAGTTACTCTCCCTTTCCCGCTATTCCCAGTGAACTTGAAGGCTACGGCGGCTCTCAAGTAGGCGGCACAGGCACTTACCGGCTAGCTATTGATACCCAGGGCGCCGTCACTCAGGTGACGATCCTAAAAGGATTTACGGTTGCCGCAGTCTATGACGAGCGATTTTCTAACGCGAAAGGCAATGCCGTTCCTGCCTTAGACAAAGTGATGGTTCAGGCATTGATGCGCTGGCGGGCGAAACCGGGGCCGATGCGTATCGTAGATATTTATTGGAGCTTTGGAACACGTCCGTGGGTGAACTATGGGAAATCGAGTGGTCAGGGTAATCAGTAGATCGACTGGCTTCGCCTTCGTCAATCTGCGAGATAATGAGTTGCGCCGTTGATTCAGTTTCGTCGAAGCGTGCGCCATGCTGAACCAGGCCTGTCGCGTTGCTAAGCCTTCTTCTTCGGCAATTCGCGGCGCGAGTGTCCGACAAAGACCTGGCGTGGACGGGTGATCTTTTGCTCGGGGTCGGTGATCATCTCCTGCCATTGCGCCAGCCAACCAACTGTGCGCGGAATGGCGAACATCACCGGAAACATTGTCGTCGGCAAACCCATGGCTTGATAGATGATGCCGGAATAAAAATCGACGTTCGGGTAAAGTTTGCGCGAAATGAAATATTCGTCCTCCAGCGCGATGCGTTCGAGCTCAAGCGCGATGTCGAGCAAACGATTGCGCCCGGTCATCTCGAATACTTCGTCCGCGACGCGTTTGATGATGCGCGCGCGAGGATCATAATTTTTGTAAACGCGATGCCCGAAACCCATCAGCTTGCCTTCGCCGTTTTTAACGCGTTCGATGAATTCGGGTATGTTGCGGGTGTCGTCGATGCGCGAGAGCATCTTGAGCACTTCTTCATTCGCGCCGCCGTGCAAGGGGCCATAAAGCGCCGCTGCCGCTCCGGCCATTGCGCTGTAGGGATCCGCGCAGCTTGAACCGATCGCGCGCATCGCATTCGTGCTGCAATTCTGTTCGTGGTCCGCGTGCAGAATGAAAAGCACGTCGAGCGCGTGTTCCAGCGCCGGGTTCGGCTTGTACTTGGTTTCTGTCATCTTAAACATCATGTTCAAAAAATTGCCGGTGTAGCTGAGGTCATTGTCAGGATAGACATAACGCAAGCCAAGATTGTGCCGAAAAGTGTAGGCGGCGATCGTCGGCACTTTAGCGATAAGGCGCTTGATTTGCGCCAGACGATTATCGGCATCACTAAGCTGTTTCGCTTCGGCGTAAAATGTTGAAAGCGCAGCGACAGTGCTGATGAACATTCCCATGGGATGCGCATCGTAGCGGAACGCCTGCATCAGCGTCTTGATGTTCTCGTGCACGAAGGTGTGATGCGTGATGTCGTAGGTCCACGCCCCCAACTGGTCCTCGTTAGGCAGCTCGCCAAAGAGAATCAGGTACGCGACTTCCAGGAAGTTGGATCTCTCCGCTAATTGTTCGACCGGATAGCCGCGGTATTCGAGGATTCCCTTGTCGCCGTCAATGAACGTGATGGCGCTTTTGGTGGACGCGGTGTTCATCAATGCAGGGTCGTAGGTCATCAGCCCGAAGTCCTCTCCGTCCGTTTTGATCTGGCGCAAATCCATTGCGCGCACGGTCCCATTCTCGATAGGCAACTTGTACGATCTGCCCGTGCGATCGTCCGTAATGGTTAAGCGTTGTTCAGACATTTGGTTTTCCTCTCAATGAATTAACACTGTTAACCAACCGCTGTCACAGTTTGAATTATGTCGCCGCTTGCTTGACGCCATTCGCTTTGATGAAGCTGATGTCTCCGCTGCGTTCTAGTCGCGCAACCTGTATTTGTGATAAGTCCTCGGTGTTCGCATCAAGGCGCATATCTTCTTCCAGATCATGTTTGGAAATGTGCTCCCAAAGCATGTTTCTTCGCTGCAATCTGCCGTCCTGCACGAGCACCACTGGTTTTCCCTTAACCAGAGTGCCAAAAATATGTGAATAGAACGCGGCCATACCGAAAAGCCGATGCAAGAAGACCAGAACGAATCCGGTGCCCAGGGTCGGAAAGAAGGCTTCTGATCCGTTAATGGCGCGTGCCAGCATCGAGCCGATGATAACCACGAAAACAGCATCGAACGCCGTTTTCTCGGCCAGCGAACGTTTACTGCCGAGTCTCATCATTATCAGAGTCGCGATAAAAACAATTACCCCGCGGACTGAAACTTGCAGGAACGTTAAGTCTCTTGGTTGAGCGCCGATTCCGAGCAACGTGTGAAGCAATTGTGAGAACGTATTCATGTCTGAAGGTTCTCATTACCGGGCAAGACTTCCAAGCACGCGTGTTAACCTTGCAGAAGTAAACAAATCCGATCTGTCACCGAAATGCGTTTCGCTCTATCGGATAGTTCACATGGAGGATCTATGGCACAAGGAAGCAAGAAGAAATACACGTCCAAACAAAAGCGAAAAGCCCATGACATCGAGAAGGGTTATAAAAAGAGCGGCGTAAGCAGCAAAGAAGCGGAACACCGCGCATGGGCGACAGTAAATAAATCAGATAAGGGCGGCCGGAAAAAAGGCGGCGGAGGTCGCGGGAAAAAGCGAAGCAAATCGAGTTCCCGCAAAGGCGGACGAAAAGGTGGCCGGAAATAAGTCGCTGATAACTGCAAAGACACTGCATTCGCAGCGATCAACGCCTGACCTGACCTTTGTCTTCAGCGCTTTTGCTTCTTTCGCGCCGCCTTGGCTCCTTCTTTGCCGAGAGCGGTGCGCGTTTCTTTCGGCAAATGCGCGATCGTTCTCTTTCGCGCTGCAGCTTTTGCCGCTTTCTTGATGTTCCGCTTTGCAGCGGCACGTTGTTTTCCAGTTGTCATAACTTCCGAAACCAGATCTATCCTGATAAGTCTTGCGCGCGCCGCGTGGGCGCACGCCTCAGCGCCGGCGTTTCCGCGTGCGGGCTGCTTTCTTCGCGGCGGCCGAACGCGAGCGTGCCGAGCGCTGCCCCGCCACCCGCTTCGCGTGTTTGGACAAGGCCTGCTTTGAGGCCGAGCTACGGCTTTCGCGCTTGAGCGCTCGTTTCGTCGCGCGCGAGCGTTTCAAAGACGGCTTGGTGCGTCGTCCCACACGACCCTTCGCGAGATCGCGTTTTGCCTGGCGTTTTGTTTGCTGCTTACCGCGTTTTGGAGGGGGCAACTTTACTCCCGCTCGCCGCGCCTTGGACAGACCAATGGCAATTGCTTGCTCTGGCGATCGGGCGCCGTGTTCGCCTTCGCGGATGTGCTCCATTTCTTCGCGCACAAACTCGCCCGCCTGAGTGGAAGGCGACTTGCCTTCGCGCTCGTCTTCGCGCGCGCGTTCAATTACTTCGTCTTCTGGCATAACAAAAGGACTTCGCCTTTAGCCACGCCGTTGGACGTAACAAATAACGGTAGATGCTCGAGAGCAGAGATCGCCGCGGAGCCTGAAAGAACGTTTTGTGCGGCCGCTCCGCTAATCGATACCTGATTTCAAAGCTCGCAAGCGCCTACTTTCGCTTTTTTGTCTGATTTTTGATCAGGCGCTCCGCCACGGCTGGTCCCTTGCGCGCCGTTGGGTTGAATTTCTTGCCGCGCGCATCGTTGTAAGAAACAAAGAAGTGTTCAATCTCGTCTAGTAACTTCGAATCCAGTTTCTCCAGCGATTTCAAAGTTCCATTAGTGTGTGATTCGGCGGCGACCGCGATCAGACGATCGTTGCGTTCGGTTTTGCCGTCCTGAGTTTGCTCCGCCTCAATCACGCCGAGCAGCCGCGTTTCGATCAGGCATCCGATAAACACGGGCTCGTCCATCAGCACAAGGACATCGAGCGGATCGCCGTCTTCAGCGACTGTGCCGGGGATGGATCCGAAGTCGAACGGAAAGACACTGCCATGAGGCAAAACGGCCTTCAGTTTGTAAGCACCAATCTTGAAATCGAACGCATACTTGTTCCGGCTGCCTTTCGGGGTGTCGATGACGACGTTTAAATTCCCAGATTTGCGATCAAAGGGTTTTAGCTTGCTCAACAACATCATACTGCCTAACGAGCGTCATCCTTTACCGCGATGATGCGCTTATGGTTTAAGAACCACCTTGATGCACCCGTCCTCTTTGTCCCGAAACTTCTTGTAAAGCTCGGGCCCTTCTTCCAGCGGACGTTTGTGAGTAATCACAAAGGAGGGATCGATCTCGCCCGAGTCGATTTTGGCCAACAGTTTGTGAGTATAGCGTTTCATGTGCGTCTGGCCGGTTTTCATCGTTAGGCCTTTGTTCATGAACGCACCGAAAGGAATCTTGTCGGTAAAGCCGATGTAAACCCCGGGCACAGAGATTGTGCCGCCCTTGCGGCAACACCAAATGGCCTCGCGCAACACATGCGCGCGATCAGTCGCGAGAAACACGGAGGCTTTCGTTTTGTCCACAAGGGCATCGAACGAGCCAGTGGCATGTGCCTCGGCGCCAACGGCGTCGATGCAACGGTCCGCTCCGCGGCCGTCCGTCATCTCCTGTATTCGTTCGTAAACAGTGGCATCGCTCTTTTCGAAATTGATCGTTTCGGCTCGCCCATGTTTCCGCGCCATTTCGAGGCGTTCCGGAACCCGGTCGATCGCGATAACACGGCCGGCGCCAAACATCCATGCGCTCTGAATGCAGAACTGGCCTACGGGGCCACAACCCCAGACGGCGACCGTGTCGCCAGGTTCGATCTCTGCATTTTCCGCAGCCATGTAACCGGTTGGAAAAATGTCGGACAAGAAAAGCACTTGTTCATCGGTTAACGAGTCGTTTTCGATCTTGAACGGGCTGACATCCGCGTACGGCACGCGTAGATACTCGGCCTGACCACCGGGATAATGTCCCGTGAGATGCGAATAGCCGTAGAGACCAGCCGGAGCGTGGCCCATGAGCTTCTCTGCCTTTTCCTTGTCGCGGTTTGTGCGGTCGCAACAGGACCAGAGCTCCTTCTTGCAAAAGAAACATTCGCCACAACAAATGGTGAAGGGGACCACGACACGGTCACCCTTTTGAAATTTCGTTATCGCGCTTCCAACTTCGACCACTTCGCCCATTGGTTCGTGGCCCAGGATGTCGCCTTTTTCCATCGCTGGCATGTAATGATCGTAAAGATGCAGGTCCGATCCGCAGATAGCGGTGGATGTGATCCTTACAATAATGTCGCGCGGATCTTCGATGACCGGATCTGGAACCGTGTCACAACGCACATCACTCTTGCCGTGCCAAACTAATGCCCTCATAAATTTGCCCTCCTGGTGGTTGAATTTCTCTTGAAGTGATCGCTCATCACAGCGCGACCGGACGTATCGCGTTTGGAGCGGCGAAGCGTTAAAACTTTTACGCTAAATAACACGTCTGCGTGTCTCATCAGGGACGAAGAATTTCTGTTATGAGATCACACGATGGAGAAACTAATGCGGGCCGATCGCTTGCTATTGTTACAGGCGCATCGAGCGGGATTGGATTTTATTTGGCAAAAGAATGCGCCGAAAACGGCTACGATCTTTTGATCGCGGCTGACTCTACAGAACTTGAACAGGCAGCGGACAAACTGCGCTCATTCGGGGTAGACGTTCAGACCGTGGAAACAGATCTGGCGAATACTGAAGGAGTCGACGAGCTTTACGAAGCGGCGAATGGGCGGCCCGTGGATATTCTCATGGCAAATGCTGGCCATGGTTTAGGTCACGCATTTCTCGATCAGGACTTTGAGGAAGCGCGGCATGTTATCGATACGAACGTAACAGGAACAGTTTACCTGGTTCACAAGATTGGACGAGACATGCGCACTCGTGGCAGGGGAAGAATTCTGTTTACCGGTTCCATCGCTGGATTCATGCCGGGCACATATCAGGCCGTTTATAATGCGACAAAATCATTCATCGATTCGTTTTCGTTTGCTTTACGCGCTGAACTGAAGGATTCCGGCGTTAACGTCACATGCTTGATGCCGGGTGCCACAGACACTGACTTTTTTGAGAGAGCCGACATGCTCGACACCAAGGTTGGCGCAGGAAAAAAGGATGACCCAGCCGACGTGGCGAAAGCCGGATTCAAGGCGATGATGGAAGGAAAAGGCGATGTGGTTACAGGCCTGAAGAATAAGCTGTCGACAATGGCGGCGGCCGTCACGCCTTCTGGTATGCTGGCGGAAGAGCATCGTAAAATGGCTAAGCCCGGTAGCGCAAAGAAATGAGTAGTCAGTCAGACACAGAGAGAGCTTCTAGAAATAACAAAAACGGCGGGAGTTACCTCCCGCCGTTTCATTGTTTCAAAGGAACCAGTCCTATCGTCCACCTGATTGGCTGCCGCCCTGTCGGCCGCCACCCTGTCGGCCGCTACCCTGTTGGCCGCCACCCTGCTGGCCGCCGCCCTGCTGACCGCCGCCCTGCTGACCGCCGCCCTGTTGGCCGCTACCTTGTTTTTCGCCCCCGCGCTGTTCTCTCTCGCGATCTTGTTGGCCGCCTTGCTGTCCAGCGCCAGTCGTTCTCTGTTGGTTTGGATCTTTTTGTGTGTTCATATGCCTTTCTGTATTTTGAATTAACTGTTTGGGTTGTTCGCACACGGCGATTCACCCGTTTTTCAATCAATTCGACGCGGGAAGAGATTTGGCCTGAAACACACAATCGGATTCGCGGATGGTTACCTTATCAGGCAAAATCCTAGCGATCACCCTCGGTCCAGCTAGATTCGCTATCCTTTGCGGTTAGCCTTTGGCAGCGTCACGAAGGCTTTTGATCCGATCGTGGGCCGCTTTAATCTCGGCGAATTGACGGGAAACAAGCTCCTGGGCTGCTGGAGTCAAACCATCTTCCAAGGCCTTCTTGTATTCTTCTACTGCTGAATCTTCACCTCGT
This sequence comes from Candidatus Udaeobacter sp., assembly GCA_036494375.1. Classification (GTDB taxonomy): domain Bacteria; phylum Verrucomicrobiota; class Verrucomicrobiia; order Chthoniobacterales; family UBA10450; genus Udaeobacter. Next base: position 3,071 of record DASXOI010000236.1, on the reverse strand, counting down.
TCGCATTCAGCAAGGACTGCATGTTCATCGCCGCCGGTGACCGCGGATTTCAAATTGATCCAGCCCCGATGCATCGCGCCGGTCGCGCTGCTGCTGGTTTCCGGCTCGCTGTCTCCATGACGGCGAGCTTCGGTTTGCAGCGCGACCGCGAATCGCGAGCGCTGCTGCGAGTAATCGCGAAAGAGCGACTTCAATTTTGGGTCGTTAACCCCTTCTGCTGCCTGCTTAAAACCTTCCTGCCCATCTTTGAGAGTTTCGATTAAATTATCGATTACTTCATTTTCCGTTTTCATAAAAGAATAGTCGCATTTCACGCTGCGCTCGCGTGTCTCTTTTAACTGTTCAGCGGAGAATCGAAATGAATGTGAGTGCGAGCCTACCCAATGAAACGCGGCACGTGCACGGCTGAAACACAGACGCGTAGCGATCAATGAAAGATGAGGAATGTGCCTATTTGGATCGACGACACGCCAATCCCAAAATTCCCGAAGCTACAAAGGAATATAAGCGTCGACGTTCTTGTTGTCGGAGCCGGCGTCACTGGTATCACAGTTGCCTACCTACTGAAAAAGGCTGGATCAACAGTCGCACTAATCGAGCGCGAACGAGTGGCATCAATCGATACTGGCCATACAACCGCGCATCTCACCTATGTCACAGACGTCCCGCTCCGCCAACTGGTGCGCAATTTTGGCGAAGATCATGCACAAGCGGCCTGGGATGCAGGCGCAGCCGCGATCGATGAAATTGAGAGGATCGTCGAAGAAGAACGGATCGAGTGCGAGTTCGCGCGGGTGCCGGCGTATCTGCACGCGGCCGTAGGCGGTTCTTCGAAAAAGGAGGCGTCATCACTCAAGAAAGAGACTGATTGCGCCGCGAAGCTTGGATTTGACGCGACATACTTAGACGCAGTCCCGTACTTTAAGTTGCCAGCGGTGCGCTTTGCCAATCAGGCCAAGTTTCACCCGAGAAAATATCTTCGAGCTTTGGTCGCGAAAATTTCTGGTAGCGGTTCGGATGTTTTCGAAAAAAGCGCAGCCAGTGAATTCGATCCGGAAAAGCGCAGGGTAAAAGTTAACCGTAACTGGATCAGTTTCGATCGGGTGGTGATGGCTACAAATAACCCGCTTGTCGGCCTTGCGAGTGTTACCAGCGCGACGCTTTTGCAGACTAAACTCTCTCTTTATACGAGCTATGCGCTCGGCGCCCAAGTCCCAATCGGGACAATTCCGGAAGCCATCTTCTGGGATACGCGAGATCCTTATGATTATCTCAGAATCGATAAACGCAGCGGCTTCGATTATGTCGTGTTTGGCGGGGAGGATCACAAGACAGGTCAGAAGAGAAATACGAAAAGAGCTTATACGCAGTTGCTCGCGCGCTTGAAAAAAATAATTCCACAGGCGCGTGTAGATCATCGTTGGTCGGGACAGATCATCTCTACATCCGACGGCTTGCCTTACATTGGCGAGAACGCCGAGCGGCAATTCATTGCCACCGGCTATTGCGGCAACGGCATTACGTTCGGCACTGTAGCGGCACTGATGGCACGCGACTGGACTGCGGGAACAAAAAATCCGTGGACAGAGCTGTTTGCAGTGGACCGTAAAAAAATCAAAGGCGCTGCGTGGAATTACCTGCGAGAAAACAAAGACTATCCGTACTACATGATCAAAGACCGGCTCGCTCGGTCCGAAGCTGCTTCAGTCCGCGAGCTAAGACCGGGCGACGGAATGATTATCGGTCGGCGTGGGAAGAAAGTCGCAGCTTTCCGCGATCCTAAGGGACGGGTTCACCGGCTCTCGCCCGTTTGTACGCACCTTGGGTGTTTGGTCAGGTGGAACTCCTCTGAATCGACATGGGATTGTCCCTGTCATGGCTCACGTTTCAAACCTACCGGTCAAGTGATTGCCGGGCCGGCGGAAGAACCGCTGTCTCCCATCTGAATCTCGCGCATGCCATTCACCCAATGAAAGAGTTGGACTCGTATCTTAATGATCATCTCGCCGGTTCTATCAGCGCGTTGGAAGTCATTGACCACTGGGCGGAGACCCAGAAAAGCGAGCCACTCGGCAGTCTATTCGTGCAGACCGAAACAGAGGTCAAAGCAGATCAAGAGACGTTGCACGGCATCATGCGTAATCTCGGAGTCGAAGAAAGCAAAGTGCGAAAGGCTGGTGCATGGGCGGCCGAAAAGGTTGGCCGCGCACGATTGATAATTGCCGGCAACGAACCGGGAAGCTTGGGATTGGTGTTAACGTTGGAAGGATTAATTATGGGAATCACTGCAAAGAAACTCATGTGGGCTGCGCTGACAGCGGCGAAATTGCCGCCGTTAAACACTTATGACTTCGAGCAGCTACAGCGTCGCGCAGAACAACAGGTTGCGCACATTGAAGCCGAACGGATCGCGGCGGTCCGCCAGGCATTCGCAGGAGCGCTTCGGTCGAATTGATTGTTTCTGTAATGGGGGCGCGAGGGACAAACAGGCGGAACGGGAAAGCGGTCGAATCCTCAGTTGCCGCTGATTCTGCGGAGGCTGCCGAGGAAGCCGGTCTGCAATACGTCAGTGACGACCGACCTGGTTACACTCGCAGAGCGAAAGGCAAAGACTTTGAGTATCTGGACACCGACGGAAAAACAATCCGCGACGAGCAGCGGCTGCTTCGGATAAAACGTTTGGCGATTCCGCCTGCGTGGACAGAGGTCTGGATTTGTCCGTCGCCGAATGGCCACATCCAGGCGACGGGTCGCGACGCGCGCCGCCGCAAGCAGTACCGTTATCACGAGCGCTGGCGCGAAGTGCGCGACGAAAATAAGTTCGGCCGGCTTGCTCAATTCGCCAAAGCCCTTCCGATTATTCGCCGGCGAGTTACTCAGGACCTAAAGTTGCCGGGTCTGCCGCGCGAAAAAGTGCTCGCGACAATCGTGCGGCTTCTGGAGCGATCGTTCATCCGCATCGGAAACGAAGAATACGCGCGCGAAAACAAGTCATTCGGTTTGACCACACTTAAAAATCGTCACGTTAAGGTCAAAGGCGCCCAGATGCTGTTTCGGTTCCGCGGCAAGAG
>DASXOI010000235.1:0-12266 GCA_036494375.1 Candidatus Udaeobacter sp. | reverse complement strand
GGCGGCGGGCGCACGGATTTTAAGCGCAATCTGAAGAAGGAAGGTAAAACGATCCGGCACATCATTATCGAGGCCGGTAAAAAAGCCATCGATGATGCCAAGATCGATCCCGGCGAGGTTCAGGCGGGCGCGGTGGGCAATTTCAACGCCGGCCAGTTCACGAAACAATTGCAGCTCGGCGCGTTTATTCCGGAGATCGATTCGAAATTACGCGGCATTCCCACAATCCACACCGAAGCGGCTTGCGCGTCTGGCGCGCTGTCTGTGTTGTTAGGCGCGGAATGGATCATGGGCGGGATTCATGACGTAGTGCTGGTCGTCGGCGCGGAACAGCAGAAAACGATGTCGGCGCTCGATGGCTCTGACGTGCTCGGCGCAGCTGCCGACTATCACAATGAAAAGCCGGAGTACGGCGATTTTATGTTCCCGAAATTATTCGGGCGCATCGCGCAGATCTATATCGAGAAATACGGTGCGACCGAAGCGGATCTGGCACTTGTGGCTTGGAAAAACTATGCGCACGCCAAACTGAATCCGTTCGCGCAAATGCGTGATGCTGATCTCACTCTCGATTCGGCATCGCAAGTTTCGGATAAAAACCCGCACGTGGCGCCGCCGCTTAAAGTGTCCGATTGCTCACAGATCACCGATGGCGCGGCATCAGTTGTCCTCGTTTCGGGGAGATATCTGGACAAAATCGGTCGCGACAAAAACAAAACTGTTCAGCTGTTTGGCTATGGCCACACGACTGATTATCTGCCGCTCGACAAGAAGGATGCGCCAACGTTTTCGATTGCACGCAAAGCTGCGGAGAAAGCCTTCCGAATGGCGAACCTGACGCCGCGCGATCTCCACGGCGCCGACGTTCACGATTGTTTTTCGATCACAGAAATTGTGGCGTACGAAATTCTCGGCCTGGCCGAGCCGGGCAAAGGCGTCGACCTGGTGAAAAGCGGTGCGACAACGCTGCCGGCGGTGCGTCCAGAAAAATCCAAAGCGCCATTCCAAATTCCAGTGAACCCGGGCGGCGGTTTGATCGGTGACGGTCATCCTGTTGGCGCGACTGGTGTTCGCCAGGTGTTCGAAGCGTATCAACAGTTGACTGAACAAGCCGGCGCGCGCCAGATCGAAAACGCGAAACGGTTTCTTACGTTCAACATGGGTGGTAGCCTGACGACTTCGGTCGCCATGCTCTGGGGTCGCGGCTAATCGTGGGCTGACAGTCGATTGGGGAAATCGCAGGCCGCCCAAAGCAGTGCGAGAACGTTGCTTTGTTTGTATTGATCGGTGGACGCTTTTTCGGAGTCCCCAAGTCCGAAGTCCAAGTTACGCACGTTTCCTAGGTGTGACCTCGCTTGCAATCGAAGAACTTCCCGCGCTGGTAAAGGCCGACGTCGAGGCCTTCCTCGAGGAGCATCCGCGAAGTCCCGCAGCACGGTTACGGCCGCGGATGGGTATGGTCGGCGATACTTGGCTGGTTTTTATTGGACGGAAGCTGCGACCAGGCGCGAGCGGTCTCGGAGCGACACCCTGTGCCGCTCTGGAAGATTTCAATCGGCACTTTATGGAACCGATCATTTCTCGAAACGGTTCCAAACCGGATTAGGCGACGACATCTACGAATTCAGATGAAAATTTCGTTCACGCTGGGAGAAGTCGGCCATTTTGGCCTGGCTGTGCGCGATCCGAAGAAGAGCGCGAAGTGGTTCGAGCGCGCTTTGGGTTTGCGGAAAGAATTCGAATTCGAAAACGGCGTGGCTGTGGGAAACGACTGTGTCACGATCGCGTTGTTTAAGGGAAAGCCGTCGCCGGACACAATCGATCACATGTCATTTCATCTACCCGACATGGCGACGCTGCGAAAGGCGCTCGCTCATTTGAAGAAGACCGGCGTCGATATTGAAGATCCGGGCGACGAAATCGGCCCCGAAGGTCCGGGCTCGAAAAATATGGGCCTGTGGTTCCATGATCCCGATGGCTATCGCTGGGAGCTGAGCGTGCTCGGCGGAAAATAGTGCTTCAAGGAGTGACGGCTTCCCAGCCGTCATTTTCTTTTGCGATGGCCTGGAAGCCATCGTTCCTTGAAGAGTGATCGCGCCCAGCGAATGAACAGCTCCGCGCTTACTGTTGATGAGAGTCACGCCTTTGTAACGACTTTTGATCTGCCGCCGGCCGATAGCGGACCACTGGATGGACTGCGCTTTGCTGTTAAAGACACAATCGATATAGCCGGTTTCAAAACCGGTTGCGGCAATCCAACGTGGCGCGATTCGCATCCCGCCGCGATAGCCCACGCTGTGTGTGTAGAGCAACTTTTGCATGCGGGTGCACGCTGCGTTGGAAAAAGCATTTCGGATGAGTTGGCTTTCAGTTTGCTAGGTGAGAATCACTTTTATGGTACGCCTCTCAACGCGCACGCGCCGGATCGTGTGCCGGGTGGATCGTCGAGCGGTTCGGCTTCCGCCGTTGCCTGCGGATTAGTGGATTTCGCACTGGGAACGGATACGGGCGGCTCTATCCGCGTTCCCGCGAGCAATTGCGGAATCTGGGGCTTCCGTCCGTCGCACGGCTTCATATCGGTTGCTGGTGTAAATCCGCTAGCGCCATCTTTCGATACCGTCGGCATTCTCGCGCAAAACGCTGATGTACTCGCAAAGGTTGCACTCGTGTTGTTGGCCGCCGCGCCGGCGTCTTTAAATAAACCCGCAACGATTCATTTGATCCCAGAGGCGTTCGACCTTGCCGACGCGAACGTTCAGCAAAGTTTGATCAAGCCACTGCATCGGCTCCGCGAAATGTTCGGCGATGCTGTGCGGGAGTCATCGCTGCAACAGTTGGTCGCTAATGAAACTGAACACAGCTTCGCGACATGGGTCGATAGCTTTTGCGTGATCCAATGGGCGGAAATCGAGAGTTGCCTTGGCGCGTGGATCGCTAACGCAAAGCCGGAGTTTGGTCCTGAGATCGCTGCGAGCTTTCAACTAATGAAGCAACTAGATCGCTGTCGCGTCGCGGAGGCGGTGCAACGACGCGAAAAATATTTTCGAAGTTTGCATGAGTTTCTCGGACCGAACGATCTGCTGTGCATCCCAACCACACCCGCGCTCGCTCCTCGCAAGGGTCATGCACCACCCAGACGCAGTTCGAGTGGAACCGGCTATTATCCTCGCACATTATCGCTGACGAGCTTTGCAGGGATGGCCCGCCTCCCGCAAGTGTCACTTCCAATAGCCGACGTCGCCGGAGTACCGGTTGGGTTGTCGTTACTCGCGAGGCATGGACAGGACTCATTCTTGTTGCAAGTGGCAAAGGATGTTGGTAGCGAAATACGTCTGCCGTTGAACGCTTTGGAGGTGCGACGGTGACAGCCCCCGCACGGTTTCATTCACGTGCGTAGCGCACGGCCAAGTGCCTGCATTGACACGATATTTAAGGGTCTTAACTTTTTCGTCCACTACAAAAATGAATACTTTTGCCTCTGAGAATGGGGACGGAAAAGCCTTTGTTTCGCACGCGCCGGGGTATTGGCCAGACACGGCTCCCGAACTCTGGAACGATTGGAAATGGCAGCTCAAAAACAGAGTTACCACGCTCGCGCAGCTCGGGAAACATCTGGAACTGAGCGATGAGGAACGCAGCGGCGTTTTGCTGTCCGGCGACAAACTTGCGCTGGCCGTTACGCCCCACTTTTTCAACCTGCTGCCGGCAAACAATCCGAGTGATCCGATCAGGCGTCAGGTCATTCCGCGAATCGAGGAAACGTGGGCGTCACCTTACGACATGGCTGACCCTTGCGGCGAAGATTCGCATATGCCGGTGCCCGGTTTAGTGCATCGGTATCCGGATCGCGTTTTGTTCCTCGTGACCGACCGTTGTGCGAGCTACTGCCGTTATTGCACGCGGAGTCGAGTAGTTAGCGGAGTTGGCGAACAGGAGTTTCACACCAATTTTGAAGAGGCATTCCGTTATCTCGAAGCACACACCGAAGTACGCGATGTGCTTCTGAGTGGTGGCGACGCGTTGATTTTCAGCGATGACAGGCTCGAGAAGCTCTTGTCGCGGTTGCGCGCAATCAAACATATCGAATTCCTGCGAATCGGTACGCGAGTGCCGATTTTCCTGCCCCAACGAATCACGCCTGACTTGTGTACAATGCTGGCAAAATATCATCCGCTCTGGATGAGCGTGCACGTGAATCATCCGCGTGAGCTCACCATCGAGGTAAAACAGGCGTTAGAACGCCTTGCCAACGCGGGCATTCCTTTGGGCAACCAGAGTGTGTTACTCGCAGGTGTGAACGATGACATTGAGACCATGAAGACTCTCGTGCACAAGCTGCTGATGTGCCGGGTCCGCCCGTATTACGTTTACCAGTGCGACCTGATCAATGGCTCCTCACATCTGCGCACGTCGGTAGCCAAAGGCCTCGACATCATTGAGGCGCTGCGCGGCCATACCACTGGTTATGCTGTGCCGCAATTCGTCATCGACGCTCCTGGCGGCGGCGGCAAAGTGCCGATCAATCCCGGTTACATTCTCTATCATGACAACGAGAAAATCGTGATCCGAAATTACGAAGGGAAAATCTTCGAGTACCCTGAGACGGGGACCGAGAACCTGCAGTTCGCGCCGCAACGCGAGTACCACGACGAGTATCTTTACTCGTAAGTGTTGCAGTTGCCAGCGGTCTCTGAACTCCTGACAAAGGATCTCGCCTTTCCTGTAGCTGCTCTTTGCGTCGTCGTCATCAAAGTTTGTTCGTAATTTCGTTCGCGCCCGACGGTTGTGTAAACTTTACGCTTGCGTATTAAAGATTGCGGCGTGTAAAGTCCGGCACTTTCGTTCTTCTCCAATCGTTTTAGCTGTATGAATCAACGTTTAATTTCGGAAATTGGCCGCACCCAACGGCTTGACATTATTAACTCCCTCAAGCGCACCAAAGGCATGTCTGTTAACGAGCTCGTGGAAAAAATGGGCATGAGCTATATGGGGATCAAACAGCATTGCATTACACTGCATCGCGACGGCTACCTCGATACGTGGCGTCGGCCGCAAAAAATGGGCAGACCAGAGATGGTCTATCGCCTTACGCGGCGCACGCACGACCTTTTTCATGCCGATAGCCACCAGTTCACGCTGGACTTATTGAAAGCAGCTGAGGACATCTACGGACCGAACGCACCGGAGAAATTACTTTATAGCGTTTTTAAGAAGAAGACCGCGACGCTGAAAGCCAAAGCGAAGGGAGAGACAGTTGCGGAACGCGCGAAATGGCTTGCGAACGTGCGCGATGTCGAAGGCCATATGGCTGAGTTTCTGAACAACGAGACAGACGGCGGTCCCCAAATTCTTGAGTGTCATTCTCCGCTTCTCAACGTGGTGGAGCAGTACCCGATCGTAGGCCGATTTGAGCAGGACATGTTCGAAGCTGTGTTAGGCACGCGTGTTCGCCGCGAAGTGAATCGCAACTCAGGGCTGTACGAGTGCGCGTTTTATTTCTCCGCGTAACTAAGTGACGGCAATAGCTCAGGTTGCAGCTGCCCGCTGGGCGGTTGCGTAGCCAGTCGCTGCGCCAACGGCGAACAATCGGATTATCCTTTCGCTCAATGTGAATCTCGGTTGATTGGTGACGCATGGCCCGCAGGTTTCCATCGGTGGTGATTGACAACGTGCAGCCGCTGATTGATTGCGGCCGCTCCCCGATTAAGCGCATCGTGGGCGAAGATTTGGTTGTCGAAGCCGACGTTTTCAAGGATGGCCACGACATTGTTGCGGCGGTTTTAAAATGGCGTGTTGTTGGCAAGCGGGCGTGGCGAGAAACGCCGATGATTTTTATTGATAACGATCGCTGGCGCGGCGTCTGCACCCTCTACGATCAGGCTGTTCACGAATACACCGTGGAAGCTTGGACCGACACGTTCCGCAGCTGGCAGCAAGAGTTCGCAAAAAAATTTGAGGGCGGGATCTCCGATCTCTGCAGCGAAGCGTTGGAAGGCGCCGCAATTGTGAAGGCGGCCGCCACCCGTGCGCGTGACCGCGCGGACAGCGCACGTCTGCGAGAATTTGCCGAGCAAATCGTCACCGGTGGAAACTCAGAAATTTATGCGGTCGCGAAGTCAAGTGAGCTGGAAGTACTTATGGCGACCTATCCGGATCGCGTGGATGCCACGCAATACGAGCCGATTCCCCAAGTCGTGGTGGATCGCACGGTCGCAATGTTCGGCGCCTGGTATGAATTTTTCCCGCGCTCGGCAGAGGGCCACGGGGATCGCGGATCCACCTTCCGGGATTGCCTGCCGCGCGTCGACGACGCAAAGGCAATGGGATTCGATGTTCTTTATTTTCCGCCAATTCATCCCATTGGGAAGACTAACCGCAAGGGTCGAAATAACGCGGTCACTTGCGAACCAGGCGATCCGGGGGTGCCATGGGCGATTGGCGGCCAGGCCGGCGGACACAAGGCAGTGGAGCCTTCGTTAGGCACCCTGGAGGATTTCGATTGGCTCCAAAAGGAAGTGCGCAAACGCGGAATGGAAATCGCACTCGATTTCGCAATTAATTGCTCGCCTGATCATCCGTACGTCAAGGAACACCCCGAGTGGTTCTACAAACGGCCGGACGGCACGATCAAATTCGCGGAGAACCCCCCCAAAAAGTACGAAGATATTTATCCCATAAACTTTCGATGCGAAAACTGGCGTGAGCTCTGGGCTGAGATGAAGAGCATCGTACTGTTTTGGGCCGAGCGCGGTGTGCGAATCTTTCGCGTGGACAATCCGCACACGAAGCCAGTCGCTTTCTGGGAGTATTTAATCGAAGGCGTTCGCGAAAAATATCCTGACGCGATTTTTCTCGCTGAAGCGTTCACCAGGCCAAAGATGATGAAAGCGCTGGCCAGAGCAGGGTTCAACCAGAGTTACACCTATTTCACCTGGCGAAATTCGAAGCAGGAGCTGATCGATTATTTCACCGAGCTTACACAGATGGAGATGAGCGAATATTTTCGGCCTAATCTCTGGCCAAACACGCCTGACATTCTTCCGATGGTACTTCAGGAGGGCGGCCGCCCCGCGTTTATGATTCGGGTGCTCATGGCCGCAACGCTTTCGCCGCTTTACGGAATCTATAGTGGATACGAGCTGTGCGAGAACGAGGCGTTGCCGGGTCGTGAGGAGTATCTCGATTCCGAGAAGTACCAATTCAAGGAGCGTGATTGGAATGCACCCGGAAACATCAAAGATTGGATCGCGCGCATAAACCGAATCCGGAAGCAGAATCGCGCGCTTCAGATGTTCACGAACTTGCGTTTCTATCCCGCCGATAACGACGCCATTTTGTTCTATGGCAAGATGACTCCCGCGCGGGACAACATTATCCTCGTGGTGGTGAATCTTGATCCTTTTCGGAAGCAAAATTCACTTGTCCATGTGCCAATTGAGGAATTCGGGCAGATGGAAAGTGATGACTATCAGGTGCACGATTTGTTGAACGATGCGCGTTATACCTGGCGCGGCCGGCAAAATTACGTTGAACTGGATCCCGAAATTCAACCCGCACACATTTTTCTCGTCCACCGCCAGTGACGAGTTCGCATCGAGGTTGACTCGCAACCGTCCAGGGAGGCGCAACTAACAAAGCGAAGTATGAACAATTTAGTGAAAATGTACCTCTAATCCTCAGCACTGGCCCTGAGACCCATTTGCATCGATGTTTCGCTCCGCATATCATTACAAAATTTCCGGCATGAAGATTTGGGTTGTGCTCTTTGCCGCGCTAGGGAGCGCGTCGCCTCTGCTCGCGCAGGAACCTACGCCGCCGCTGGTCCCGCAGCATTCGCAGACGGTGCTGGAGACGCTTGTCAAAGCGGGTCCGGTGATGATTCCGATGTTTTTGCTGTCGATTTTTTTCGTGGCACTCGTGGTCGTTTACTTCCTGACAATCCGGCGCGGAGCAGTCGTTTCGAGCGGTTACATGGCGACTGCCGATGCGCTTCTGCGTAAACGCGATTATCTCGGGCTGCTGGCTGTTTCAAATCGACACGGGGAAGCGATAGCGCGCGTCGTGCAAAAAATGCTGGATTTCACAACCAAGAATCCGCACGCGGACTTACAGCAGGTCCGCGAAATCGCTGAGACAGAAGGAACGCGCGTCGCTGCGAGTTTGAATAACCGCGTTATTTACCTGGCAGATATCGGGATGATCGCGCCACTGCTGGGTTTGCTGGGTACCGTTTTTGGAATCATTCGTTCTTTCGGGGCGCTCGGTGCTGATGTTGGGTCGGCGCGTTACGCGGCACTCTCGCGCGGAATTAGCGAAGCGCTTGTCAACACCGCTGCGGGCCTGGCCATTGGCATTCCGGCTATGATCTTTTATGCATTCTTTCGGGGCAGATCGCAGAAGTTGATCTCGGAACTCGAGGCTGCGTCCACGCACGTTCTGGCCTTGCTTTCATTGCAATACGGCAGACGCGCGGAGCGAGCTCCCGTTTTAATTGAAGACGAGCTGTAAAACTCGGCTGCTCTTATGAATCTTCGCGGACGTGCGCCTTTGCATCATCCCGGCATTCAGCTGGCGCCGCTGGTCGATGTATTGCTTCTTCTTCTGATTTTTTTCCTGCTCACGTGGAATGCAGCGCGCACTGAGAACGAGCTCGACGTGAAAGTTCCGAAGGCCTCGGCGGCGAAGGAGAAGGCAGCGCCGATCGGGGACGTCATCGTTAATGTTAAGGCGGATGGCAACGTGGTTGTGAATCGCCGCACCCTTACCAGTGCCGAGCTGCAGGAACTATTAAAAGGCATGGTTCAACTGAATCCCGAACAAGCGGTGGTCATTCGCGGCGACGAAGCCGGTGCCTACAAAAACATTGTCGAGGTGCTGAACATCTGCACTGAAGCAGGGATAACCAACGTAGCTTTCGCCACGGCAAGATGAACATCACCCGCGGCGCGGCCAGTCTTTTTGGACTGGCGATGCTGCTTTGCACCGCGAGCATCGCCATCGCTCAATCGGAGCCGGAAATACGCCGGGCTCGTCCGGTAGATGAACCGCCTGTTCGGCGCGCGGTCCCGGCAGACGAATCAATCAACAAAGTTCTGCGCTCTTTAAAAGAGGACGTCTCGGAACCATCGCCGGCCGAAACTGAAGGGGCGGATCAGCGTCAACTTGACTACGCCAACGGCTTGTTCGCTCGCAAATTGTACGACCTGGCGATCCCGGAATATCAAAAATATCTCGACGACTACCCGGGACGCGCCGGCCGGGCGAATGCTTATTTCTCGCTTGGCGAATGTTATCGAAATCTCCATCGCGATTCAAATGCTCGTACAAATCTGCAGAAAGTGCTTACCGAGTATGGCGACAGCGAATTCGCCGGACCAGCGGCATTCGCCCTCGCGGAGATGGCGTTCACAGATAAAGACTACGCCACGGCGCTCCCGCTTTTTCATCGATCCGCGGCTAGATCGAAGGAATCGGCGGTAGCGCTGTCCGCGCGCTATTTCGAAGCGCGCTGCCTTGAAGCTGTCGGCAAGAAAGATGAAGCCGGAGATATTTACGCGCAGGTCGCCGACGTGGGAAATCCAAATCCGTATCGCGAAGATGCACGAGTAACGGCAGCATCCATCTTCGACGCACGGGGGAAAAAGCTCGATGCACTGAAGCAGTACGAAGCGCTGGCTAACGAGGCATCGAAACCGGCCTTAAAAGCAGAGTCTGCGGTACGTGGAGGCTTGATCGCGCTGGAACTTGTCCAAGCGGAGAAAGGCAAGACGGACAAGGCCATGGTGGATCGAGCCACCGCATTGTTTCAAAAGGGGCGCGCTTTGCCTGACGCGGGAAAGTTTCGTGCGATTGCGCAAGTCGGTCTTCGCCGGTTGCAATACCAGACTGGTCAGTATTCGCAGTTGCTGGCCGATTACAAAAAGGACTTGGACAAACTTCCCGAGGCTGCGCAGGCAGAAGTGTTATTGCTCGCCGCAAACAGTGAACGCCAACTCGGCCACCCAAAGGAAGCCGGCACGCTCTATCACCAGATCACCACAAAGTATCCAGATCGTGAGGAAGCAAAGGACGCTGCTTACCAGCAGCTGATCAACGTCTACAACTCGGATCCCTCGGCGCTCTCCGCGGCGGTGGACCAATTCCTCTCAACAAACCCCACAAACGAGCGCGCTGATCAAGCCAAGTTGTTAAAAGCCGAGGCGCTTTACAAACAGCAGAACTACACAGATGCAGCATCTTTGTACGGCGAACTCCGCGCGTCTGAGCTTTCTCCGCGGCTGCGTGCGGAAGCGGCGTACAAACTTGGATTGTGCCACGTACAAACGAAAAACACTCCCGGCGTCATCGAAGCTTTTACGTATTACCTGCAGACGTTTCCCGACACTCCGCAGATTCCGGCCGCCCTGGCTCAGCGTGCTTTGGCTTACGAGCAGAGCAAAAATTATACCGCTGCCCTTACGGATCTAACCATCATCCTTGCCAAATATCCGAAGACACACGAGCGCGAGGCGGCGTTGCAGTTGAAGGCTTTGATTCTTGGGCAACAGGACAATACCAAAGGGATGGTCGACACTTTTCGGCAGCTGCTGAGGGAATTCCCCAAGAGTTCTGTCGCGGCGCAGGCGCACTACTACATCGGGAAAACTGCGTTCGAAGCGAAAGATTATAAGACGGCGTTGACCGAGCTGAACACGGCCCGTCAACTGAACAAGGAGCAGTACCACAATCTGGCGTCCGTCAGGATCATTCTTTGCCAGTTTTATTTAAGAGACCGGTCTGCGCTCACCAAAGAAGTGAACAATTTCATGGCGGAAAGTCCGAACACCAATGTGCCGCCGGAGGTTTTGGAGTGGCTTGGAATTGAGTATTACAACGAGAAAAATTTTCAGGCCGCGGAAAAATATCTCAGCGCGCTTCGAAAAACGGACAACGCAGGCAAGATTAAACCCGATTATTTGTTCTATCTTGGTGACGCGGCTACAAAGCTAAAGAATTTGCCTGAAGCAGAAGAAGCTTTCGCGAAATATTTGCAAACCGCCAAAGATCCGGCGGGTAAGGCAAAAGTGTTACTGACCCTCGGCGCTGTTAAGATCAGCGCTCATAAACCCGATGAGGCGCAAAAGATCGCCGAGGAAATCATGGTGCTCCAACCTGAGGGCCGCGTAAATGCGGAAGCGCGCCTGCTCGCCGGTGAAGTCCAGGTTGAGCGCGGGAATTTCGATGACGCTGGCAAAGCCTTTAAAGGCGTCGCTCTGCTTTACGACGATCCAGCCATCACTCCGCGAGCGCTGGACAAAGCCGCGGTGGCGTTCCGCCAAGCGGGTAAGACGGAGGAAGCAGACCGTCTCTCGCGCGAACTGCGCGAACGTTATCCGAATTACGTCAGCGGGTAATCAAGGAGTGACGGCTTCCCTGCCGTCAATTTTCTGTGGACGGCTGCCCAAGCCGCCCTTCCTTGGGACAATCGCGATGCCCCATGGGCCGTCGCCCACTTTGATGCGACGCAGTTCCTTGCGCGTTTTCAGATCGACAACCGAGACGTCGTTTGATGCGCCGTTGGCGGTATAGAGTTTTGTCCCGCCAGGATCGAGCGCGATACCCCAGACGCGATTTCCGACGGGAACGGTTGTCGCTATTTCATTCTTTTCCGTGTCGATGATCGCTATTGCGTTGCCGCGGCCCGTCGAGACGTACAATTCTTTTCCGTCACGCGAGATTGCCGTGCCCATCGGCAGGGAGCCCGTCGGCAGTTGGATTTTCGATAATAATTTATGGGATCGCGCATCTATCAACGCGACGTAGCCGCCGTTTTCACAAGCAGCGTACGCGCGCGAGCCGTCAGCTGAAAATGCGACGGACCGCGGCCGACCGCCGGTTTCGATAGTTGCGATTACACGCTGTTGTTCAGGATCGATGGCGAACACTTCGCCTTTTTCTTCGCAAGTGACGTATACTTCGCCGTTTGCTGGATTGACGCCGACGCCTTCCGGCTCTTCCGAGACCTTTATTTTTCCGCGCGATTGTCCTGAATCAAGGTCGACAATGGACATACTCGCATCGTCTTCATTCGCGATGAAGGCGAATTTTCCGTCTTTGCTGATCGCGAATTGCTCGGGATCCGATCCGACATGCCAGCGATCTATCAATTTGCGCACCGATGGATCGATGACTCCGAGAGCGTCGGCGCGTTTGTCCGCGGGCGCGCGATTTTCATCCAGGCCGGGTGCCATGCGCGGCGAGCCGCTTAAGGTGACAAAGATCCGCCG
>DASXOI010000234.1:0-11043 GCA_036494375.1 Candidatus Udaeobacter sp. | reverse complement strand
GAAGAATTAGCGGTAGCTCTGTTCCGGCGAGAATTACTCCGTCGATGTCGCTCGTTGCTTTCAGCCGATCGACAATGGCTAACAAGCCGGCGCGGGTGTCTGCCAGAAATTTTCCGGAGACTAATTCGTTCATGTACTTATCGTGAATGTAATCCTGGTCGCGCGAGTCCGGCACAAGTAGCTCAATGCCGTGGCGTGCAAAAACCTTCAGATAGAAAGTTGCCTGCATCGTGTACCGCGTCCCGATTAAGGCGAGCCGCTTTAGGTTTTGCGCTTTAGCCGCAGCGCACGTCGCCTCGACAATGCTGATTAGTGGAATCGGTGACTTCGGCGCAACCTGATCGAACACGATGTGAGGCGTGTTTGCGGAGATTATGCCGAAATCTGCGCCCGCTCGCGTGAGTTTGTCGATGCCTTCAAGCAGGTAATGGGCCATGCCGCTCAGGTCGTTCGCCTCCATGAAGTCGAGTCCCTTCCTCAGGTCAACGCTCACGATGACAAATTCCGGGTAATGCCTGTCGCCGGTGCGCTCGCGAAAAAGTGCGATTATTCTTTGGTAATAGTCCAGCGTGCTTTCCGGTCCAAGGCCGCCGATGATGCCAAGCGTTTTCATTACGTAACC
The DNA here is from genome assembly GCA_036494375.1 of Candidatus Udaeobacter sp. Lineage (GTDB taxonomy): Bacteria > Verrucomicrobiota > Verrucomicrobiia > Chthoniobacterales > UBA10450 > Udaeobacter. The sequence continues at coordinate 10,421 of DASXOI010000234.1, read as the reverse complement.
ACGAATGGACACGAATAAACACGAATGGAAAAGACGACAAGTCAGTCTGACGAGTCACTGATGAAGAGGCGCCGCGTACTCGCCACGGCGAGCAAGCCGGATGGCGTGCTCTACCTGTTCATGTTAATTCCTGCTAATTCGTGTCCATTTGTGGTTAAATGAAACACAGATCAGCGCTCCAGTTCGTTGTCATTATCGGCATCGTAAATTTCTTCGCCGATTTTACGTACGAAGGAGCGCGCGGAATTGTCGGGCCGTTCCTTGGCTCGTTAGGCGCAAGCGCAGCGATCATCGGATTCGTCGCGGGTCTGGGCGAGCTCCTGGGCTACGGCTTGCGCTCGGTGTCCGGTTATTTCGCCGACAAGTCGCATAGGCATTGGGCATTCGCGTTTGTGGGATACGCAATCAACATGCTCGCGGTTCCGGCACTTGCGCTTGCCGGACAATGGCCGCTTGCCTCGGGTCTCGTTGTCGCAGAGCGCGTCGGGCGAGGCATTCGCAAACCGACTGTGGAAGCCATGCTTTCGTACGCCGGTAAATCGATCGGCGCAGGATGGGTATTTGGATTGAACGAAGCACTCGATCAGGCGGGCGCAACAGTCGGGCCGCTGCTGATGGCGCTGATTCTTTATCTGAACCATGGATTTCGAACCGGTTTCGCAGTTCTGCTCATTCCGGCGTTGTGTTGTCTGGCAATTTTGGTTGTCGCTCGGCTGCTGCATCCGCGTCCGCACGAGATGGAAGAAGGCGCCGCATACGCGCTCGTGACGAAAAATTTGACGCGCGCCTACTGGATTTACCTCGCGGCAGGCGCGCTTATCGCCGCCGGGTTTGCAGATTTTGCGCTGATCGGTTTTCATTTTCACAAAGCCAATATTGTTTCGGCGGAGCTAATTCCCGTGTTTTATGCAGTGGCGATGGCGAGCAGCGCACTCGCTTCGATTCCACTCGGTCGTTTGTTCGACAGGTTCGGCCCCAATATTTCGTTGTTCGCGTTTGTCATTTCGGCTGCAGCTGCGCCTTTTGTTTTTCTAGGCCCAACCGTTTTCGCGCTGATTGGGATGATCTTTTGGGGAATTGGAATGAGCGCACAGGGATCTCTCTTTCAAGCGGTGCTCACCGGCGTTATTTCGCCGCAAAAACGAAGCACGGCGTTCGGCTTGTTCGACACGGGATACGGAATCGCGTGGTTCGTCGGCAGCGCCGCGATGGGATTGCTTTACGACAAATCCGTTGTGGCCGTAGCGATCTTTTCGATGGTTCTGCAGCTTGCCGCGATTCCTGTTATTTTTATCGCAAACAAGCAGCGCTAATTTTCATGGACCCGTACGCAAAACCAAAAGAGCGAAACATCGGCGCGCGCCGGCCCAAGATCCGGCACGTGTCGCAGTCTGTGGAACCGCGAACACGGCGCGAACGTCAGGCGGAGAAGCAAGGCATAGCCGCTGAGCGTCGCGCGATCAAAAAGGCCGCGCGACGACATTTGAAGGACCAATTGGTGCGCGAGCTCGACGACAGAGGCTGAAGATTCTGCATCAGACCTTCTGTAGCCGCTTCGCTGTACGAAGCGCGCCGCCCACAGAGCGGCGACTGATGAGCGACGAAGCGTGTGAAGTAACTTGTATCGTTGTCATTTGAGTTAGTCACGTTACGATTGCGCGGGTGAAGCCGCTCCACTTTCTAATCATTGCTTCGCTTTGCCTTGCCATGAGCGGTTCGCGCGCCCAGTCGCCACCTCGGCGTAATCCCGACGTTTCAAACAAGGCGTTGATCACAAAGTCGACTCCGGGCATCGATGCCGACGCTTTCAAAAATCAGAGTGTGAGCGCGGCAACTGCAACGCTGCACAAGCTCGCAGATGACTACTACGAGTGGCGGAATGAGAATCATCCCGTCCGAAGCAGCGAGGCCGGACTTCACACGTGGGACGATCGGCTGACGGATTATTCGCCAGCTAAAATCGCCGAACGCGCGCAGCATGTGCGTTCGCTTTTGGACAAGGTGCGCGCGATGAAGACTGGGGATAACTGGCCGAAAGACGAACGCATCGATTGGATTCTCTTTCGCGCGCAACTCGAGAACGTCGATTTCGGCAATCGCGTCCTGAAGTTCGAGTCCACAAATCCGCAGGTTTACACGGGCGAATGCACGGACGCCATTTTTTCGTTGTTAAAGAAGGAATACGACACGCCGCGGAAGCGCGCTCTCGCGGCTACTCAGCGTCTCAACCAGATGCCAGCACTGTTGAAGCAAGGTCTGAGCAATTTGCAAAAGCCGGTGAAACTTTATGCCCAGCTCGCGATTCAATCCGCCCGCTCGATTGATTCGCTTTTGAACAACAGCCTGATGGCGCTGGATGTCGAGCTATCGCCTAACGAGCATGAGGAGTTAGTGAAAGCACGCGACGCGGCGCTCGCGGCGTTGCACGGCTATGCCGACGAACTTGAGAAGCGCGTCCCTAAGATGGTGGATTTCACGCCGATGGGTGAAGCAAATTACAACTACTATCTCAAGCACGTTCTGCTCCTGCCGCTGAATGGCTCAGAGGTGGAAATGATCGGCCGCGCCGAGCTGGCGCGTTACCGTGCGCTCGAAGCGCTACTGCCCGACCCGAAGCTGGCCGATCCCGATCCGAAACGGGCCCCGAACATTCCACCCGATCAGGAGTCATTCTTGAAAGCGTACGAGAGTCGTGAAACCGAGATGATTAATTTTCTCAAAGAACACAATTTGGTAACACTGCCGCCTTACCTTGGGCCGTTTCAAATTCGGCAGTTACCGGAGGCATTTAAACCAACCAGTCCTGGAGGCTTCATGAATCCTCCAGGCGTTTACGACAAGGATCCGACCGGCTTTTACTTTATTCCGAGCTACAACCCGGAGTCGAAAAATTTTTACATCCGTGCAGCGATTGAAGATCCGCGGCCTATCCTTGGACACGAAGGAATCCCGGGACATTTTCTCCAGCTCTCAATCGCAAATCACTTGAGCGATGAAATCCGGCGCCAGCATGAGGATAGCGTGTTCGTTGAAGGCTGGGCTCTTTATGGCGAGGAGATGCTGTCGCGCACCGGGCTTTATCCGAACAACTCACCGGCGCAAGGTCAAATCCTGCGTCTGTCGCGCTATCGAGCCGCGCGCATTGGCGTCGATGTGAATCTGCATACCGGCCGTTGGACCTTTGAACAAGCAGTGAAGTACTTCATGGACGCCGGCGGTCTGGATCGCGAGGCAGCGGAAGGCGAAGCAGCCGGCGCTGCATCAAGTCCGACGCAGAAAATCAGTTACATCACCGGCAAATGGCAGATCATGAATCTCCTCGGCCGTTACAAAGATAAACACGGCGAGAATTTCCGGCTCGGGCAATTCCACGATGACCTGATCAAAAATGGCAGCCTTCCGGTTTCGGTGATCGAATGGATTCTGCTCGACGATCCCACGTCAGTGCAGCAGACAATGAAGTAACCTTAAAGTGGCGTGTGTCAGATGTTGTGGCATCTCACACACAACAAAGCTGACGGATTGCCGCGGTTCCTCAAGTCTTGACACGCGCAGCCGAATCGGCGCAAGATCGCCTACTTAAAGGACAGCCATATGAATTCGACGCTTGTGTCTCGAAATGTTTTTCTCTGTGCCGCCGCAATCTTTATAGCCAGTTGCGGCACCGCGACCTTCTCAAAAACCGGAAGCGATGCTACCATCGAGAGCCTCCGCAGTTTTCATCTCGCGTTCATCGACGAGTTTGCCGTACCCGGAAAGAAATTTAACGCCACCGCATTCAACGCGAAGGTCAACGAAGGTAATGCAAAATTTCAGCAGGCCATCGCCGATGACAAATTCACCGCGCGTCGTCCGGTGCTTGTCGATCTTAAAGCGCAGTTCGACGCTGATGCTGCGCATTTAAAAAGCAAAGCCAGCCATGGCAAAGTCACGCCGGCGCTGGCCAGCGAAATGAAAAAAGACGTTAACAAAATCTACGATCATGCGCTCGGGCGGTAAGAAAAAGCACAAAAAGCCTTCGCGGAAAAAATCCGAACTCGATTCCGCGCTTGATCAGGTCGGCGACGAATCATCTGCGGCGGCGATTCAAGAATTTCAAGATCTGCTCGGGCAAGCAAAGGGCGACACCAGCGAATTGGTCCGGCAAAATGCAGAGGAACTCGAACGGCGTCTCGTCCTTTTGAAAAACCACGAAATCGACAAGGACGATTTCGACTACTTTGTCGAAAATCAGAAACGCGATTTGCGCGTCTACGTCGATGGCCAGCCGGCGCAATCACAGGAACACGCCGAAAAAGTGACGTTAAAGGTTCTGGAAATAGCTGCGACGAAAGTCGTGCCGCTGCTGATCATGATGATCTAGCCGTCACGGCTGATGCGCTGAAGACAGCGCACACTACATTATCCCCGTTGTAGCCACGGGCCTGCGGCCCGTCCCTGGGTGAGTCATACAGAGGACCGCCCACATGGCGGTGGCTACGGCAGCGGGCCAGATTTCCCGCTTAGCGGGCTCGCGTCATGAGTTCGCGCAAGCGATCGTGCGGAAGCGCTTCCACATGATGATTGTCCCGGCCGATCATTGAATCGTTGTCGACCAGTGCATTGACGACCGCTTCCTCGGTGGCCTGGACCACGCCTGTGAAAAGCGGATCCATCAAATCATTCGGAACTGTTTGAACGGTGTGCGTCACTTGATCCGGATTCGTGACATTTGGATTGGCTGTTGAAAAGGCGATAAACAAATCCCCGGAGCCGTTTCCGGAAACTGTCCCCGTTCGCGCAAGGCCAAGCGACACGCGCCTTGCCAGGCGCTTTAACTGGTCAGGCAATAGTGGTGCATCGGTCCCCACGACAGCGATGCACGAACCGCTCTCCTGTCCGCCAAAGGACGGATCTGCCGAGGTTGATTTGTACACTTCACCGGGAATTTCTTTGCCCACCGGCGCACCGGCGATCACGAGCTGCGATCGCCTGCCAAAATTCGCCTGTAGAAACACGCCCAGTACAAAGGTTCGCGGTGGAGCATCTTTCGAACTGCGAATCTCAATCTGGCGCGAGGCCGTTCCGTTTCCGCCTTTGAACTCGTAGCAGATCATCCCCGTTCCGCCGCCGACGCTCCCCTCTTCAATTGCGCCGGCATGCGCAGTATCCAGCGCATGAAACACGTGTTCCGGTTTCACGTGAAAACCATTGATGTCATTGAGCCAGCCGTCCCAGGTTTCGGCGACGACCGGCAAACTCCACCAGTAGCCGGTGGTATCCGGCGCGCCGTGTTTGATTCGCCAGGCAATGACAGCGTCACGCGCTACACCGACGCTATGTGTGTTGGTAATCACGATTGGTCCTTCCAAAAACCCGCTCTCGTCTACCCACGCGGTGCCCGTCATTTCGCCATTGCCATTCAGGCTGAAATACCCGGCGTAAACCGGGTCGTTGAGAGAATTGTGTCCGCGAGGAATAATTGCGGTAACGCCGGTGCGAACCGGGCCCTTGCCAACTTCCAGTTTTCCTTCACCACTGATCAAGGTGGTATAGCCGACCTCTACGCCAGGGACATCCGTGATCGAGTTTAATTTCCCCGGCGTGCCATCGAACGGCACACCGAGATCGCGGGCGCGAACAACTTTGAGGTCAGCGGGCTGCTTCACCGGCGGCGGCGATTTAATTGGCTCGCGGCCTGAAAGCTCCAGACCAAACAAAAGTGTGAGACTCAAAAGAGCAATTGTACGCATTCGCATTGACGAAACTTCATCTAAACCAATCGGTCGAAATGAAAAGCACGCTTTGATTTCAACCCGATCCCCCTTAAGCTCAAACATCATGCGCAGAGTTGGGCTGAGTGCTTTGTTGATGGTCTGTCTCATGAGCTTTCTCTGCCCTGAAGTGGCCAAACCGACCCTGGTCACTGCGACAAAAGCACCCGATTGCTGCTCCAGGATGCCACGGTGCGAAATGACGCATGAGCAGAAGTCGCATCATGATCGATGCGGGCATGAGTCGCAGCCCAGAAGTTGTTGCACCGTTTCATGCTCGACGCTGATTCTTTTCTGTCCAGCCTCAGAAAGCTTGTCTACTCCGGGATTTGTCAGCCACACTTTTGCAATCGACGACGCAACTGCGTCGGCGCGAATTGAACGCCCGCCCACTCCGCCGCCGCGGATTTGATTTTCTCACACAGCGTTCGGCTCGGCGCAAAACACACGCGCACTGCGTGCGAGTTCATGCAGCCGAGAATTCACGAAATCTCAATAGGAGAAAATCATGAAATATTTACTTTTGATTGCAGCAATGATGACACTGACGAGCGCAACGACGATCTCGTCCAGTGAGGCAAGCTGTTGTGGTGGCGGCGCCTGCTGCCCCGGCGCTTGCTGCATGACAATGACCCAATAATTCGGGCAGTTTGACAAAGGGCCCCGCCGGGAAACTGGCGGGGCCTCTTTATTTATTCTTAATGCCCCTGTCATGTTGAGCGAAGCGAAACATCTCGGATTGTCTCCGTGAGGGAAGAAAATCAGAGACTCTTCGCTTCGCTCAGAATGACATTTTTGAGAAAGCTTCTAGACTTGATCACGTGAATTACGAGGTTTTCGCAAGGAAGTATCGGCCGCAGACGTTTGACGATTTGGTCGGCCAGACCCACGTCTCGCGTACGTTGAAAAATGCCGTCGCGCAGAACCGACTCGCGCACGCGTATCTTTTTGTTGGCCCGCGCGGCGTTGGCAAAACCTCGACGGCACGAATTCTGGCAAAGTCGCTCAATTGCGTCAACGGCCCCACGGTTACGCCATGCGGCGTGTGCGATAACTGCCGCGAGATCGCCGGCGGCAACAGTCTCGACGTGATCGAGATCGACGGCGCGAGCAATAACAGCGTCGAGGACGTGCGCCAGTTGCGCGAGAACGTTCGATATGCGCCTGCCAAAGGGCGTTACAAAATCTATCTCATCGACGAGGTGCACATGCTTTCGTCGGCCGCGTTTAACGCGCTTTTGAAGACGTTGGAAGAGCCGCCAGAGCACGTGAAATTTATTTTTGCTACCACCGAGCCGCAGAAAGTTCTGGCCACCATCCTAAGCCGCTGCCAGAGATTCGATTTACATCGTATCCCCGCAAATCTGATCGCGCAGCACCTGCAGTTCATCGCGAAGAAAGAGAAGATCACGCTGCAACCAGCGGCCGCACACGCGATCGCGCGCGGCGCAGAGGGCGGCCTGCGCGACGCAGAGTCGATGCTTGATCAGCTCGTTGCCTTCTGCGGAGAAAAAATTGCTGAGAGCGATGTGCTCAACATTTTTGGATTCACCAGTGAACAAACAGTAAGCGATTTAACAGGGCGGATTTTGCAAGGCGAAACACCGGAAGCAATCGATCTGCTGCACGAGCAATGCGAAGCGGGCAAAGATATGATGCGGCTCATGGGTGAGCTGATCGGGTATCTGCGCGATCTGCTCGTGTTCAAAGCCAAACCCGATGCGCTAAACGAAGACGTTGATCCTGACGTCCAAAAATCGCTGGCCGCACACGCGGAAGTGATTTCCACCGATCGTTTGCTCGAGCTGATCGATCAATTCGCCTCTGCTGAAGGTCGAATGAAATGGGCGCCTAACAAGAAGCTCCATTTCGAAGTTGCAATCATTAGGGCAATCCAGAGTCTTGGACAAGCGACGCTCGATGAAGTGATCGAGAAATTAGGCGAGCTTCGCGACGGTAGGGCGCAACTAGAGCCTGCTCGCCGCGGCGAGAGCGCGCCGCCGGCGAAACCTGTAGCCGGCATCGGTGATGCCGGTCGTCCGAAAGAATCTCATACCCAAAACGCCGGGGTCGCCGCCCCCGGCTACAACGAGACGCGCGTAGAGGAGAAAGCCGCAACTGTCGATTCCGAAAAGATTTGGCAATCCGTTCTCGCGAAGATTCCAGTACAGAAGGGGTTCGTGCGAAACTCAGCTTTAGCGGCGCACGTCCTCGGAGTCGAAGGACGCAATTTTATACTTGGTTTCACGCCTGGCGACAAACCCATGATGGATATCCTGGGCACACCAGCGAATCGCAAATTCGTTGAGACGCTGCTGCATGAAATCAGCGAGACAGATTGGACTTTGAAGCTGACCGTGAGCGAAGAACTCGCTTCCAAGAGCGCAGTGGGCCAAAAAGATTCGCCTTCTCATGATTTCAAGGACGAACCCGTGATCCAGGAAGCCATCGAACTATTCAATGCCCGGGTCACTCAATAAAGGTAGGGCGCGACCGCCAGGCGCGCCGCACAAGGAAGCTTATGAATCTAAACAAACTAATGAAGCAGGCGCAGAAGATGCAGGAGCAAATGGCCCAGACTCAGGCCGAACTCGAGCAGAAAACCGTCGAAGTGAGCGCGGCCGGCGGGAAAGTGAAAGTGACAGCCAACGGCGCGGGCGACATCATCGCGATCAAAATCGACAAGCAAGTTGTCGATCCGAACGATGTGGAATTTTTAGAGGAAATGGTGCTAAGCGCAGTGAAGCAAGCGATCGAGCAAGGCAAGGCGCTGGCGCAATCGGAGATGACGAAAATCACCGGCGGACTCGGCGGCATGGGAATACCGGGGCTGCAGTAATCGTGAATGTTCAGCCAAATTGTAGGGCGTCTGTGTCAGACGGCGATCTTAACGCCGGCGTTTCACAGAAACGCCCTACAACAATTGTATTGATTAGTTGATCTCTTCCCCGCCGAAGTAAGGCTGTAACTTCTCTGGAATTCGCACCGACCCATCCGGCTGCTGATAACTCTCAATCAACGCAGCAAACAATCTCGGCAACGCCAGACCCGAACCATTCAATGTGTGGCATAGGCGATTTTTTCCATCGCGATCTTTGAACCGCAGTTGCATCCGGCGAGCCTGGAAATCCTCAAAGTTTGAGCAGCTCGAAACCTCTAGAAACGTCCCGCCGTCGCGGGACCCCGGTGACCAGACTTCGATGTCGTACGTCTTGGCCGAGCCGAAACTCAAATCAGCCGTGCACAACGCAAGCACCCGGTAATGCAACCCTAGCAGTTGCAACACGCGCTCCGCATCCCCAGTGAGCGATTCAAGTTCCTCGTACGATTTTTCCGGCGCGACAATTTTCACCATTTCGACTTTGTCGAATTGATGCACGCGAATGATGCCACGCGTGTCGCGCCCGGCGGAACCCGCTTCGCGCCGGAAACATGGCGTGTAGGCGGTAAATTTTTTCGGAAGATCGCTAACGCTCAGGATTTCCTCCCGATGGAGATTTGTTAATTGCACCTCACCTGTTGGCGCGAGGAAAAGCTGATTCTCCTCCAAGCCGTACATGTCGGCCTCAAACTTCGGAAGCTGCGTCGTGCCGATCATGCAATCGCGCCGAACTACAAACGGAGGGCTAACTTCACAATATCCATGCTCGCGTGTGTGCAGATCGAGCAGGAAATTGATCAATGCGCGTTCGAGCTTCGCCCCTGCGCTGGTAAAACAAACGAAACCGCTTCCGCTCAGTTTCGCCGCCCAGTCGAGATTGAACAGATTCAGTCTCGTTCCGAGCGCAACGTGATCGGCAGCATTGGTTAATTGCGGCTTCTCGCCCCAACTGCGGACGACTCGATTTGCGCTGGGATCTTTGCCAATTGGAACGCTCTCATGCGGCAGGTTTGGAATTTCCAAGAGCAAGTTGCGCTGCTCTTCGTCAAGCGTGTTGGCGCGCTGCGTTAAACCGGCGATTTGCTCCCCGATCTTTCGCACTTCGGCTTCAAGTTCTTCGCTCGGTTCCTTGCGCGAACGTCGCGCGCCGATGTCTTTGCTCAGACGGTTGCGCTCGGACTGTAGCCGTTGCAGCTCAGTCTCGCTTTTGCGCCGATCGGCGTCGATTCGCAATGCCTCGTCAATTTTTGCCTCTTCACCTCCGCCGCGCGTCGCCAGGCGCTCACGGACAAAATCCGGTTTCTCGCGGATCAGACGGATGTCGAGCATGGCGCCAGTATGAATGACGAATGACGAATGAGGCAAATGACAAATGTCGAAGCTCGAAGGAATGATTAATGACGAATGACAAAAAAGATACGGCGTGTTGGCTCGTGCTTCGTCATTAGGGCTTCGGCATTCCTTCGTCATTCGTCATTCGGATTTTGTCATTTGAGCACGCTCAACCTCTCGCGTGACATTGATCAATTGGCGCAGATACTTTCGCCGTGGAAAGGCTTGATCTCCTCAGCGTCGCGCTCGGTCTTGCCGCGCTCGCAGGCGTTAATCTTTATCTCACTGTTTTTGCCACTGGGCTTGCAATCCATTTTCACTGGATCGCTCTCGGGCCGCAGTATCAGTCGCTCGAAGTGCTCGGCAATCCGTGGATCATCAGCATCGCGGGTGTTCTTTATTTGCTCGAATTTTTCGCCGATAAAATTCCATGGGTGGATTCAATCTGGGACGCG
>DASXOI010000233.1:0-5469 GCA_036494375.1 Candidatus Udaeobacter sp. | reverse complement strand
GATGTGCGCCCTCGATATCGCGCAAACGGCAGTCCACGGTGACTTACTTCATCCAATTTGGTATGTGCCCTTTGTAGGTCACTACGCCGTCCTGGCAGCGATCGGTGTCTGTGCGCATCGACGGGGCTACGATCGTTTCTTTGCGTGGTATCAACTAATCACGCTCCTAATCTGGGCGCTGCTAATGAGAAGATATCTCGTTCCAGATACAATGCCCGCCTAGAACGTTCGATAGCTCAGCTCTTGATCGTCACCCACTCGTTGCGGTCACGAGAATCGGAAACGGCTTGCACGACGCGCATGTAGCGCAGGCCGTCTTCGAAATTTGGATGAGGACGCACGCGCCCCTTTGATTTCACCGAAGCGAGAAAATCTTCCTCCACCCGCCATTCGCCTTCCAATTCCGCGGGAACATCCACCAGATGCAATGCGCGATCGCCAACTTTTCCCGTCTGCAAGACGTCGGCCGTGAAATCGTATGTCAGGGTGCCAGTGCTGCCGTACACTTCCAGCCGATCACCTTCTGCCAACGCATTAATTCCGCTGAACTCGAGCACGCCTTCAGCGCCAGTTTCAAAACTGCACAGCACGGTCAGCAAATCGGGAACGATCACGTTATAGGCGTCGCGAAGTGGCTGAATGATTTTCCCGCGCGCGAACACACCTGTGATGTTGCCAAGCCAGCGCTGCAAAACCTCAATGTAAATCCCCAGGGTGAGCGTGTTGAGTCCACTGATCTCAATCTTTTGGCGCCAATGCGCCGCCGCTTCGGGATCAACGTAATTTCCGTGGAAACTTTGCAAGCGCACGTGATGCGGCTGGCCGATGTAATTTTCGGCGAGGATTTTTTTGACCATTAAATCGCCGCGCAGTCCAAAAGGCGGCGGACAGAGCATCGTCACTAACTCCGGGTAGCGCTTGGAAGCGGCAAGCATTTCCTCGGCCTCGGTCCGGTCCATCGACATGCGCGCCTGGCAAAAAACATGTTTACCCGCCTCAAGGGCAGAGATTGTGACGGCGGAATGCATGTACGGCGTCGTGCCGATCCAGACGATGTCGATGTCCGGCGTTGCAACCAATTCCGCCCAATCGCGCATCGGTAGCGCCGCGAGTGAATTCTCGCGGCAGAAACGTTCTGAGCTTTCGTATGTTGAATTTGAAACCGCGACGATTTCCACGTCGGAGTTTTCTTTGAGATTCGGCAAATGGCGGGTGCGCACGATGTTGCCGGCTCCTACGATTCCGATCCGCAATTTGTGATTATTTTTGTGCATTAGATCTGAGCGATGATCGCTGCTGCAAAAGCGATTGGTTATGATCGAGCTAGCTTTGACCGCTCTGAGTAATTGCGCGTTCAACCGACAAGGAGTGACGGCTTCCCAGCCGTCAACTAAATCGACGGCTGCCCAAGCCGTCGTTCCTTGATTACTGCCGACACATCATCGCTTGACCTCCACGCTTAAAGGCGGCAGGTTACGCGGCTTTTTTCGCTACATGAAAGTTTGTCACATCACAGGATCCAGGGCGGTACGAGGCAGCGTGATTCACCGGCGCGGTTTGGCCAAGAAGAAAGGCGGTGTAGGCCGCCATATCACCAAAATGGTGCCGCGCATTTTCGCGCCCAACTTGCGGCGCCAGCGTATTTGGGTGCCGGAGCTGAAGAAGTTTGTGCGAGTTCGCGTGACCGCTCGCGGTCTCAAGACAATCAATAAGCAGGGCGCATACAAGGCGCTGAAGAAAGCTGGCGCTATCTGAATTGTAAGGCGTCTGTGTCAGACGCCGAGGCGTCCCCGTTAGCGTTCTCGCCACGTAAGCTGTAGCGGCCATTGCATTGTACCGCCGGCTGCGTCAACCACCGGTGTGCTCGCCACGGCGAGCGCCTCTATAGTTTTTTGCGGCTGCTTAAATTTCATTCGTGGCCGATCAAGTGAACCGTCGTTGAACTCGATCAGGTAACCTTCGTTGATCAGCCAACGCAGATCGGACGCGAGCGCCAGTCTACGCGGCTCGGCGCCTTCGCTCGCTCCATTGCCAGTCAATGTGTCGAAAAGCTGCTTCCGATTGATTCCCACCGTCGCCGAGACTGCGTCGAGTATCGCGTTCACCAGCGGAGACACGCCGGCGTGCTCATGAACAAACGCGCGGACGCGAATCGGCGAAACAAACAACATGCCACGCCGATGACGAAAAATGTGCAGACCATTTTGCCGGAATCGGCTCGCTAGCTCCTGCATCATGTTTGAAGGAGAGCGGGTTTCGCCTACCCACGCCTCTTCGATCGCTCGGTTCAGTATTCGGTCTGGTAAACTACGGCTTGACGTGCCACCGACAGTCACGTCGTCCACATTGCGGATAAGTGTCGGCAAATAGTAGGAACGAAAATGTCGTTCCGCTTCCGCAGCGGACGAAAACGTCAGAAGTGGTTCTTCGCGCACGGTTACGTAAGTGGTGACCTTTCTGGCTTCTTCTTTCCACCGCTCGACCACCGCGGGATCGCTGACTATCTCGATTTGACGCTGATAATCGGCAAAGCTCATTCGCCGACTGAAACGTTGCTCATATAAGCTGCGCAGTTGTGGCTGGTAAGCGTGGTGATTAGTGGGGCCCAGAAGCGTGCCGCTCAAGCGACACCTCGCGACATTCGAGAAATTTCCTTTTATCGGATCGCTTTCTACAACATTGACCTGGTAAAAGTCGCGTTGTGCGAACCGGAACGCGTTTCGCTCCAGGAATTCCCTATCCACCGAGATTCCGCCGTCCTCGCCAAGCTGAAAAAGCGGCGCTTCGGCCTTTGCCGTGAGACGAACTTCATATCGGCCCGCCTTTTCCAGGAACAAACGGGCTAGAACAAACAACGAATAGGCAACCGAGCCGGACTTGATCTGAGCAACCACATTTTCGAATACGTTCTGACGCGGGAGAAACCGAAGCGTTCCCTCGAATGGCTTTGGCGGAGGCTGCGCAGCGCGGTCCGGCGAATGGCGATTTTGAGTTCTATCGGAATCGCGACGCCTCGTGCCTTCCGCCTTAGGCGTTCTGTCGTGGCGCCGCCTGTCGGGCGTGGGCCCCGGTCGTTGAGTAGGTCCTCGTCGTTCGCGGGAGGGGAATGATCGATCCTTGTGTCTGCCGACCCGGTCGCGGCTGCGCGGTTCAGTAGGCGCCTCTTGTGCCGTGTAATGATCGTAATGATTCGTCGCACGGGGCTCTTTCACCCATGCAGGCAAAAACTTCAGATCAAGAAGATCGGCAGGCTCGGGCGGAGCGCTCATCACGTCCATCTACTCGATGCAGAATGGAAGGCAACTTGAAGGTGTATCCGCAGATTCTTCTAATCTCCCGGCGGCTAGCACCACCTTGTCAATCCGGGCGCAGTCGAGACATCTCTAATTTCTAGAAATGCCCGCACACGCTCATAAGACGATCCAGAGATCTCGACTTCGCTCCGAATGACACAATTTGCACTGTGCCATTGCTCCCGAAATTTGATTGACATCCTATTTAATTCATTTACTTGCGATGCTGTGGCCGGGATGTCCGGCGGCTGCCGGACTTACCCGCGCGCGACTAATACCAACCGAACAAATTTTATGGCGGAAAAATCGATCGAAGAGAAGGTCAAGGACATCATCGTCGAACAGCTCGGCGTGAACCCGGAACAGGTCACGCCGCAAGCATCTTTTATTGAGGACTTAGGGGCTGACTCATTGGACATCGTCGAACTGGTGATGGCTTTTGAAGAAGAATTTGGGGTCGAAGTGCCGGACGAAGACGCGGAAAAACTGCAAACCGTCGGCGACGTCATCAAATACATCGAAGAGAAGTCGTCCAAGCAGCAGTAGCATCGCTTTCGAAACTTCGGTGATTCCGTAGGAGCGCGCCCAAGCGCTGGTTGCGAAGGCCCATGACACGTTCACACTAGAGCGTGGACATAACGCTTCTGCAGCGGCCGCTGTTTTGTGTCGCCGGTCAATATGTGACGCGTCAGAACCTCCGCCGGTTCCGAAGCGACTTAAACTACCTGATCTAAAGCATGTCACCGCAGCCGGCATCGAGATCCCAAATCCTCAATGCGATCTGCGTATCCGCAGCAGAAGACTCAAGGTGAAAAACGTCACAAAAAAGACAACACAGGATGATGGGAGACTTAAAATTCATCTCATTGCCGGGCGTGTCATGTTGAGCGAAGCGAAACATCTCGGATTGCGGCAGTGGCAACTCGATCCAAAAGTGACCAGAGATTCTTCGCTCCGCTCAGAATGACATGTTTGAGACGGTGGTACCTGTCAACAGTCTTGTTCGATAACAACATGCCTTTCCAATGCCGCACGCTAATCGCATCCTAGTCTCGGAAGGCTCCGTGAGAATTGTGCAGTTGCCCGAGTTGCAGAATTGCGACGCCTGGAAACGAGCGCTTCAAAACAAGTGCAAAGATTATCGTTACTACGAGATCGTCGAAGAAACGCTGGAGTGCGGTTTCGAACATCATTATCTGCTGTTCGAGGATGCCTCTGGCAACGTGCGCACCGTTCAGCCAGTGTTCTTTGTCCGCCAAAATTTAGTGGAAGGCGTGCCTGGGAAGATCCGTTCCATTGTTGATGGAATTCGCAAGGTTTTTCCGCGCTTTCTCACCATGCGTGTCTTGATGGTTGGTTGCGGAGCCGGCACAGGCGACCTGGGAGCATGCGCTGAAAAATACGAGCAATGGGTGGCAAATGCATTGCAGGCAGGTCTTGGAATCTACGCCAGGAGAAACAAAGCTTCCCTTATCGTCTTCAAGGATTTTGCGGCGAACTATCGTTCAGCTCTGGAAACGTTGATCTCGAATGGGTACGCGCGAATTCCAAGCATGCCGATGACGCAGTTGCCGCTCCCATACGCAAACTGGGACGAATATTTCGGTACTCTTAGTAAGGCGACCCGCAAAGATTTGCGCCGAAAGTTTCGCAAAGCGGAGCGCGCACCAAAGATCGAAATGGAGGTCGTGAATGACATCGCACCTTTCGTCGATGAAATCTATCCGCTGTATCTCGCCGTCCACGATCGATCGCCACTGAAATTTGAGACGCTGACCAAGCATTATTTCCGTGCCGTCGCTGAGCGGATGCCGGACCGTGCGCGGTTTTTCATTTGGCGACAAAACGACAAGATCGTTGCGTTCAGTTTCTGCCTCGTGTGCGGCGACGCAATCTATGATGAATGCATCGGGCTCGATTACAGCGTCGCTCTTGATCTGCACTTGTACTTCTACACGCTACGCGACATTATCTCCTGGTCGCTGCAACAAGGGTTGAAATATTACTACAGCAACCCGCTTAATTATGAGCCGAAGCTGCATCTGGATTGCGAACTAGTCCCGCTCGATCTTTACATCATGCACACCAATCCGCTGCTGAATCCGATCTTTCGACGGATGATCAAATACCTCGGCCCGACGCGGCACGATCCTGTTTTGCAGCGATTCCCAAACGC
>DASXOI010000232.1:0-3377 GCA_036494375.1 Candidatus Udaeobacter sp. | reverse complement strand
GTAGCTGAGCGCCAGGATCAGAATAAGACCGGTATTGCCGGAAGTTTGCTCGATACTTTTGTGAAGTTGTTCCTGGGCGCTACGGGGCAGATCAGTCAACCGGCCAATCGCCTGAAGACGCACATTCTTCTCGATCAATTCGGGCGTTTTGTCCTTTAAAAATTTTTCAAGCAAACGCATCAGCGCGATGATTTCCGCTCTTGGGCGCTGCCAGTTTTCAGCGGAGAACGCGTAAAGCGTGAGATATTCCACCTTTAACTCGCCACAACCTTCGACACATTCTCGCACTGCCTGGGCACCCGCTTCGTGGCCTTTAATGCGAGGTAGTCCGCGTCCCTTCGCCCAACGACCGTTGCCATCCATGATTATGGCGATGTGACGGGGAACCGATTTCAAGGTCGCTGACATCGTGCAGGCCTGGGGTTTAAATCTACTCCTGACAGGCAAACCTTGGCCACGGCAAGTCCCAAATGACGAAAACCGAATGACGAAGCTCGAATGAATAACGAATGATCAAATGCAAGATGCCTGCGCCCGTGATTCGTGCTTCGGGCTTGTTTCGTCATTCGACATTCGTGCTTCGTCATTCGGTTGCAGCCGAACCAAACGGGCTACAACATGATCGTCTCCCCGCGCGCGGGACCGACGCTCACCATGGAGAGTTTTGCACCAGCCAACTCGGAGATGTATCTGACATATTTTCTCGCGGCCGAAGGAAGCTGAGAAAATTTTCTTGCAGATTGTATAGGCGTGTTCCAGCCAGCGATCTCTTCGTAGACGGGCTCGCAATTCGCGAGTTGAGCTGCGTCACACGGCGGAACATCCAGCCGTTTTCCGAGCAGCTGGTAACCAACACAAATGCGAATCGGATCGACGTGATCTAATCCATCCAGGTTAGTGATCGCGATCTCGTCGATGCCGTTGATCATGCCCGCGTAACGAGTCGCCACAGCGTCGAACCAACCACAGCGGCGTTTGCGTCCTGTTGTCGCGCCGAATTCGCGGCCGAGATTGTGAAGCATCTGCGCCAATTGCGCGTCCTCCGTAGGCAACGCGCCGTCCCCTACTCGCGTCGAGTAAGCCTTCATCACGCCGAACACACGATCCATTCGATGCGGTGGCACTCCCGTGCCGGTGCACGCGCCGCCCGCTGTCGTGTTTGAAGAAGTCACATATGGATACGTGCCGTGGTCGATATCGAGGAATGTTCCCTGCGCGCCTTCGAACAAGATTTGTTTGCCACGATCCATTGCGCGGTGCAGGTAAACCACCGTGTTCGTCACATACGGCCGCAATTTTTTGCCGGCAGCAAGATAGGTTTCGTTCACCTCACCGAAACTGATCGGCTTCGCACCGAGCGCTTGAAGGATCTTGTTGTTCTCAGTGATCTTGGCCTGCAATTTTTTTGAGAACACCATCGGCTGCATCAGATCCGACACGCGCAAGCCCGTGCGTGCCGCCTTGTCTCCGTAGGCTGGACCGATCCCTCGTTTGGTGGTACCAATCCGGCCGCGGCGCAGCTCGCGCTGTTCGTCGAGGATCCGGTGATAGGGCAAAACAAGATGCGCACAATCGCTGATGAGCAGATTTTTGTCGATGTTGACTTCCAATTGGCGCAAGCCATCCATCTCAGCCACAAGCGCGATGGGGTCGATGACCACGCCATTTCCGATCACGCAAACTTTGCGCTGCCGCAGGATCCCCGAGGGAATCAAATGGAGCACATATTTCACACCACGGTGAATAACTGTGTGCCCGGCATTATTGCCGCCCTGACTACGGACAACGATGTCCGTCTTCGCAGTCAGCACGTCGATAATTTTGCCTTTGCCCTCGTCGCCCCACTGCATTCCGATCAAAATTGTGTTCGCCATGTGAAATCGAAAATGACAAAAAATTTTCCCGACGCATCCTTGCGGGACACAGTCGGGACTTGCCCACAGATAATAAGTTAGCGGCATCGCTGCGCAACAAGTTTTGGCAATTTAAGCTCGGCTCCGGTTGTTCCACGAGTTGGCAGGGACAGCGCTGCGCTGTCCGGACGCCGCAGCGCGGCATCCCTACCTTGGCGCAGGAGAAGGACTCGACACCTCTCGTCCGGATTCCATCATTGTGGGCCGAATTGGTCCCAACCCTTCGATGTTTGCACCTCGCGATGTCGAAGGACGAGACGACCTGCTTTGCTCAATGGGTGTTTGTCTTTTCACGGGCCTGTGAGTTTCAACAAAAGTGGGATTCGGCACCGGAGCGCCATCCGGCTCGCGGGTCTTGGTTGACTGTGAAATAGACCGGTCCTTTGGACCTTCCGCAGCGCGTGCCCCAGCTGCACGCATTTCTTCCAGCGTGAGTCTTGCAGGAGCCGACTTCTTTTGGCGCGACTTGGATTTGCGTGGCTCTGGTGTTGCTGATTCGGAAGCAAGCTGTTCAGAGGGCTGCGGTGTTCGCTTGGGAAGCTCGGATTTTTTTTCGCGGGCAACGATTACTTCCTGCGCATGTATTTCCGCGATGAGAACGACGCTGCAAAATATTGCCTGAAGAAATCGTTTTAGCATCACGCCACCTGATAAACGATTTAGCCCATTCACAACCCTCTTTCATGAGACGTTACCGAATTCAACCAGGCGGTCGCTGCTGCTGCACCTGAATCACCGGCAACGGAAACCGCAACTGCAATTCGTTTTCGAGGTAAATCTCAACGTGATGCATCCCGTACTGTTGAAACTGCACGCCGCCAAAGTAATGGACATTTGTCGCGTGGCCTTCCATCTCTTTGAGCACGAACTCAACCTCCGCCTGCGCGACTACCTGCTGTTCGTCGACGCCTATGAGGCGAGATTTTTGGCGAAATTTGCCGGAGCCACTGCACCAGCGGGTCCAGATGCAGAGCCGAAAATAATTGATAGGCAATGAGGGCGCCGGGATCACACTCAACACGCCCACGAGAGTTTGCATGCCATTGACTTCGCAGCGGACGTCCTCGCAAATGACCGCGCTTTGGAGGTCGGGAAGAATGACGTTGGATTCCATATTAACTGTCACATCATTCCACGCATCAACAGCATCAACAAACCGAGACCGAGCACAATGCGGTAAACCGCAAATGGCATAAATCCGCGCGCGCGAACCCAGTTCATAAACCATGCGACGACCACAAGCGCGACGAAAAATGAAACCACAAATCCAATTGCGATCACGACCCATTGATGTGCAGTGATCGTGAGCGGCGCGATTTCCGCTTCGTGATGATGGGGTATTACGCTCTTCAGAAAATCGTATCCCACAGCGACCGCCATCGTCGGCATTGACAAAAAAAATGAAAATTCAAGCGCGGCCGGACGCGACATGCCGGCGACTTGTCCCGCAGCAATCGTGGACAT
>DASXOI010000231.1:0-6734 GCA_036494375.1 Candidatus Udaeobacter sp. | reverse complement strand
CCGCGAGCTGCCCGTAACCAGCGCAACTTTCCCGGTGAAATCGAGAGGATCTTTCATGTCGAATGCCGCATTTTTTGCGAGTACCGGCGCACAATCAACGCGCACGGCAATCCGATCAACGAAATATGAATGACAACAGCGAGCAACTCGTTCCACAGCCGGTGTCGAAACGTTGGAAAGGCCGTTGGCAACACGAACCAGTACATCACAACGTAAACGCCGATCCCGTACAAAATCCCGGACGCGACAGGATGAATCGTCAGAGATTCGATCCGCCGGCTGGCCAGATAAAAAGCCGTTACGACTACAAACGCCACGAGAAAATGGAGCGCCAGACCGAGCCCAGCTGTAACCAATCCGCCGTCGAAGGACTTCGCGCCCAGCAATCCAGCGGCGATTCCCTGCAAACCGCGGCGCGCGCCTACGCCGCGTTGCCACCAGATCACGAACGCGGAAGAAATGTCCAGAACACCGACGACCAAACCGGCAGTGAGGATTGCGAGAAGCGCTCGAAGATTGTTCATGAGGCTTCGCTACTCTTGCCGGTGCACTCCAACGAATTACTCATCCAATCGATTTAGACTTTAATGGTTTAACGCTACAACGTTAGATTTTATGGCCCGCGCTTTTTCCAGCGAGGCGATTCCTTGCTGTCTCGCCTCGCGTCTTGTGGATGTGCCTTTACCGGAGCAGTGGATCGTTTAACTTTTGCCATGCTCGATTGGACAGAGTGTGAATCGGTGGAGCGAGTGCCAGGACGGGTGAGCGGCGCGTTCGTATTTAAAGGCACCCGCTTGCCAGTGGCTACGTTGTTCGAAAATCTCGAAGCAGGCGCAACGGTCAGCGATTTTCTGAAGTGGTACGAAGGCGTCACGCGCGAGCAGGTGCTCGACGTTCTTCGGCACGCTGAACGTAGTCTCGTTGCCGTCTGATGCGGATTCTCTTCGATCAAGGCGTGCCGCTTCCGCTTAAGAGCTGGCTCGCATCGCATGGTGTCGAAACTGCGCGGCAGCCCGGTTGGTCCGAGCTTCTCAATGGAGAGCTCCTCGCCGCCGCTCAAGGTTCACAGTTTGATCTGTTCATCACGACGGATCAGAATCTCCGTCACCAGCAGGATCTCAGTCGATTTGCAATTGCGGTGCTCGTCTTGATGGTAGCGAACTGGCCCGCGCTTGAGCGGTTCGCATCAGAAATTGCCGCCGCAGTGGACAAAATCCAGCCGCGGCAATATGTGGAGTGGTTACCTGTTTAGCTGGATTTTGTTATGGCTGCGCCAATTCGAATCCTGACGGCTGTCCCGATCTGCGACGGGCACGATAGCGCGATTAACACCATCAACCTGGAATTCATCCGGCACGGGATCGAAGTAATTTATCTCGGCTATCACCGGCCGGTAGCCGACATCGTTCGCGCCGCGATCCAGGAAGACGTACGGGCGATTGGCATCTCGAGTTACAACGGCGGGCACATCGAATTTTTCGCGGCCGTTGTTGATCTTTTGCGGAGAAAAGGCGCAGACGATATTAAGGTCTTCGGCGGCGGCGGCGGCACCATCACGCACGACGACGCCGCAGCGATGAGGCGCAAAGGCGTAGACGAGATTTTCTTTGCCGGCACATCACTCGACGACATGGTGAAATTTGTTCATCGGCATTACGGCAAACCGCGAGCGAAACGGCCGCGTCCCAAATCCTTTGATCAGGAACTCGCGCATGAACTGACTGAGATCGAAGAGGCGTACGGGATTGGGAAGAGAAAACGTCGAACACCCAACGCCCAACGCTCAACGTCAAACGCAGCAAAAGGACATCAAACATCAAACATCAAACATCGAACATCGAAAGTTATCGGTTTCACCGGGCCGGGCGGCGCGGGAAAAACAACCTTGATCGACGAGCTTGTGCTACGGTTTCTCCACAGCAATCCCGAGGGCCGAATCGCGATTCTGTCGCACGATCCCAGCGTAGTCGGTGAAGGCGCGTTGCTGGGCGATCGCGCTACGATGATCAATTCGCAGGATGATCGTGTGTTCATGCGCAGCATGGCCACGCGCGGACAGGCTGGGGGACTTTCGCCCGCGACGCACGATTGCCTCGCGTTGCTCGCGCAGTCTGATTTCGATTACGTCATTATCGAGACGGTCGGGACCGGACAAGAGGCGATGCCATTTCAGAAAAACGGAATTGTCGATTCAACTGTATTGGTAATGAATCCCGACTACGGCAGCCGATTGCAATTGCAAAAGATCGTGATGCTCGATCTGGCCGATATCGTGGTGGTGAACAAGAGCGATCTCCAGCGAGCGCGAACTGCACACACGGAAATCGAGCAGCGTCTCGAACAAAATCGTCCCGCCCGCCGTAGCCTCGGCGAAGCCGGACGAGATCAGCAACTAGTCGATACGGTGGCAAAACGGCACCGCGACTCTGGCGTCGACCAATTGTTTGAGTTAATTTCTAGCCGCTGATAATCAGCCTTGTCATGTCGAGCGAAGTCGAGACATCTCTGGAATCCTCAGCGCTCAAATCAAGTTAGAGATTCCTCGACTTCGCTTGGAATGACAGAACGATCAAAGGAAACTTATGAGCAAGCTTGGACAAGTCGTCGAATCGGTTGAAAAATATAACAAATTCGTTCTCGATCAGGTGAAGCGGGCGCGCACCGATCAAAAATTCGGACGCGATCTGCTGGGACGTTGGAACGATACAAAAGCTAAAATCCCGTTTACGCGCACACCGACTGGTTTGCCTCTGCCGCGTCTCGCCTTGCCTGAAATCGACGACCCGGGCGAGATTGCGCGTTACGTTTTCGGTGAAGGTTTGCCGGGCGAATTCCCTTACCTCAACGCCACGTATCGCGAAATGTATCTCGAGCCGGTTCGCGAGATCGAGAGTTTCGAGAAGAATAACGGTAGGGCGCGATCGCCGAGCGCGCCGGAAAAGAAGCTTACGCAACCTGAAGAGCCCACGCGCTTGTTCTCCGGGCTCATGCTGGCTGAAGACACGAACGAGCGGTTTCACTATCTAACGCGCCACCAACGCACCCATCGCCTCAGCACGGCATTCGATGGACCGACACTTTATGGACTCGACAGCGATGCCGACGGCGTTTTCGGAAAAATTGGCGAGGGCGGTGTGGCAATTGACACCGTCGAAGACATGGTGCGGCTTTACGACGGATTTGATCTTGGATCGCCGGATTTTTCCGCCTCAATGACCATCAGCGGTCCGGCGCCGATGATCATGGCCATGTACATCGCCGCTGCTAAACGGCGGTTCGGTACAAAAGTTGTTCCGAAATTGCGTGGCACGGTTCAGGCCGACATTTTCAAGGAAGTCCAGGCGCAGAACGAAACCATTTTTCCAATCGAGCCGTCACTGCGGTTTCTCACTGACATGGTTGAGTTCACTACCGGCGAAATGCCGCGCTGGTATCCAATTTCGATTAGCGGTTATCACATCGGTGAGGCCGGCTCGACGCCGGTGCAACAGGCGGCTTACACACTCTCGAACGGTTTTGCGTACGCAGAAATGTTCGCCGCGCGCGGAATCCCAATCGATCAATTCGGGCCGCGCCTTTCGTTCTTTCTCGATTGCGGACTGGACGCGGAATACATCGCGCTCTCGCGCGTTTCGCGCCGGATCTGGGCGATCGGGATGCGCGACGTATTCGGCGCAGGTCCGCGAGCGCAGCTGTTCAAATTGCACACGCAAACCAGCGGGCGCTCGTTAATCGCTGCCGAATTCAAAAACAATCTCACCCGGACCGCTGCGGAACTGATCCTGTCGTACATGAACGCCACGAATTCGTCCCACTCCAACAGCGCGGACGAACCATTCACGACGCCGAGCGAAGAATGGATCCGGCTCGCCGCGCATGGGCAGGCGATCCTGCTCGAGGAATCCGGCATTTTCAAACACACCATGAACATGTTGAGCGGTTCGCCCGGCATGAAAGCGGTCGAGCGCGCTGTGGAAACGGCGATCCTGGAAGAGTTTCGCGAGATCGAACGACTTGGCGGCGTTCTAGCTGCGGTGGAAGAACGTTATCAGCGCAGCCAGATCCAAAGCGCCGCCCATAGGTACGAACAGCAAATCTACGACGGGACGCGTCCAATCATCGGATTGAACAAGTATCGCGACGGCGATGATGAAGCTCCCGAGGTGAAGCTTACGCGAACGCCGCGGGCGAAACAGCAGTTGCAAGTCGATCGGCTCCGCAAATTCAAAAAGAAAAATGCCGACAAGGCGAATCGCGCGCTGGATAAGCTCGCTGCGGCTGCCGAGCGCAACGAAAATGTGTTTCCCGCTCTTCTGGAAGCAGCCGAAGTCTGTTCGTTAGGTCAGATCACCGGACGCTTGCAGGAAGTCGTCGGCCGTTTCCGCCCGATGGTGTAGCTGGCTACGGAATGTGGGAGGGGCCTTAGTGCCCCGACCGCTGATGAGATCAGACCCTCACTCCCGGAATCTTCGCCTGCATCGACTCAGTGACACACCGGCAACATTCTTCATTACAAAGTCGCTGCTTCCGAAGAAACCAATTTTAGATGAAGCCGCACGCGAAATCATCGTTTCGGCGTTTGCGTTTGCTATTCAACAGCAGCGAATTTATCTCCGTGCGTTCGTCGTGATGCCAGATCATTGGCATGTTTTGTTCGCTTCGCGTGATCCGTGGACTCTGCCAAAGTTCATGCACGCCCTGATGAGCTACGTCGCTGGCAAGACAGCGTCGCTTTTGAAAAACCACAATACATCGTGGCAAGACGGGTACTACGACACCCGTGTGAAGACCTCGAAGCAGTTTGAGTTTGTCACGCGTTACATCGAACAAAATCCCGTCGTGAAAGGATTGGTCGAAAAGCCTGATAAATGGATTGCGAGCAGCGCAAATCGAAAAGACTTACTGACAGACCCTTGGCCTTGGTTGCTTGATGAAGAATAAGACCCGATCGGGGCACTGAGGCCCCTCCCACATTGTTGTAATGCCTGGCAAAGCATACATCGGCACCAGCGGATGGAATTATAAAAGCTGGCGCAACGACTTCTACGGTGACACTCCGCAAAGACAATGGCTGCGATTCTGCGCGGAACGCTTCACCGCGATCGAAGTGAACGGCACGTTTTATCGGCTTCAGCCGCAAAGCACGTTTGAAAAATGGCGGGACGAAACGCCGGACGGATTTGCGTTTGCCATCAAGGGGCATCGTTACATCACTCATAACAAAAAGCTGCTCGACGTTGAAGAACCGGTGATTCGTTGTCGCGACGCCGCATCGCCACTTGGCAAACGATTGGCTGCTGTGGTGTGGCAGCTTCCGGCATTTTTCAAAAAGAACATCGAGCGATTGGAAAAATTCTTACAAACCCTTCGGCGTTGGGAGACCACGCGGCATGCTATCGAGTTCCGCCACAAAACGTGGTTTGATGACGAGATAGCCGAATCCCTGACGAAACACGCGGTCGCGATTTGTATGTCCGACGCGCCGGACTGGCCACTGTGGGATCGAGTAACGACGGATTTGGTTTACATCCGCTTGCATGGGCACACCCGCAAATACGCATCCAGCTACAGCAAGCTCGCTCTCAACAAATGGGCAAGACGAGCTGAGCGCTGGCGACAAGAAAATCGCGACGTGCACGTTTACTTCGACAACGATGCCGAAGGCGCCGCCCCGAAGAACGCGCTCACACTACTGGAAATGTTACGCTGAGACAGGCTCGGCCCGCGAGACAATTTCCTGTGATCGCATCTCATTAACACCGATCTTCAGACCGGTGTCGCAGTACGAAGCGATTTGATCAGCCGTTTTAACGGCTTTCTCTACATCTGCTGCGACACCACCTGGCTGAAGCCAGGTGTTAATCAGATTCGTTTCTGGCAATTCGCGCAAAACCATGAAGTGCGGCCACCAATCGTTGCTGATTTCAACGCGCGACCGCAGCGCGGACATCTGCCTCTTTTTCCACGATGCATAAGCAGCCACGATTTCGGCAAACGATTGAAATCGGTCTTTAACGCAATCGCTTTCTCTAGCACATGGTGCATTGCACGAAACAGCCCGGTGACATCCTTGTCGCTCAATATGGACGCGCCCGTCGCCGGATGCATGCGAGTGCGGAAAAGAATTTCGTCCGCGTAAAGATTACCGATCCCGGCGATTAACTGTTGGTTGAGCAAGACCGCTTTCACTGCGCTGCGATGTTTTCGAACAACTGCTTTGAATTGGGAGAGACTAATTGCCAGCGCGTCAGGGCCAAGCTCGCGTGCTTGCAAAAATTCATCCAGCTTCTCGATCAACTCGATCTCGCCAAATTTCCGTTGATCGTCGAACGCGAGCCGGCGGTTGTTCGCAAAACAAAAAAGAACTCGCGTAGTTTTCGGTGTTTC
This sequence comes from Candidatus Udaeobacter sp., assembly GCA_036494375.1. Classification (GTDB taxonomy): domain Bacteria; phylum Verrucomicrobiota; class Verrucomicrobiia; order Chthoniobacterales; family UBA10450; genus Udaeobacter. The sequence continues at coordinate 347 of DASXOI010000231.1, read as the reverse complement.
TTCGTGGTGCTTGAGGTAGTGAAGTGAGCCGGTCATGCCGAAATGCAGGCGCAATAAGAGCTCATCACCAGCGCGCACAAACAAATGTTTGCCGCGCCTGTGACTGTTTTCGAAGCGGCGGCCTTTCAGTCGCCGGCCCAACTCACGCGCAGAAATGTTTTTCAAAACATACGCGTCCCGCACTTCGACATTGGTAATCCGTTGGTGCAGTGACGTGTTGTCCAGATATCGCTTGAACGTTTCGACTTCGGGCAGCTCTGGCATTGCGCTTATGTTTGCACTTAGTTCAGGCGATGTCCCACAAGCAGCCGGACAAGTTTTTGCGACTGTTAAAAGCCTCGCCTTCC
>DASXOI010000230.1:0-4795 GCA_036494375.1 Candidatus Udaeobacter sp. | reverse complement strand
AAATTCTTCGCCAGGAATGGGCCCAGCGGCTGATACTCCCATGCCTGAATGTCTCGTGCGCTCCAGTCGTTCATCAGGACCAGTCCGAAAATGTGATCGGTCGCGCGATCGATCTGCACTGGTTCGCCTAACGAGTTGCCTGGCCCGATGAGAAACGCCATTTCCAACTCATAATCGAAGCTCTTGCTCGGGCCGAATGTCGGCGTGGCTGCATCCGGCGCTTTCGTCTGTCCGCTCGGCCGGCGCACGTCTGTGCCGCTGATGACGACGGAACTGGCGCGTCCGTGATATGCAACTGGCAACCATTTCCAGTTCGGCATCAGCGCGTTTTCAGGTCCGCGCAACATCGTGCCCACGTTATGCGCGTGATGATACGACGAATAAAAATCGGTATAATTGCCGATACGCGCCGGCAATTTCATCGCCACATCCTTTTGCGGGTGAAAAACTCTTTCACGCAGACGCGCGTCATCACGCACCGTTGGCGTATCCGCCGAGAGCAGATGTTGGAGAATGTCGCGGGTCTTCCGCCACGCGGGTCGCCCGAGTGCAAGAAATGAATTCAGCGACTCCTCAGAGAATATTTTTCGGTTCTGAAATTCCGGCGACCGAAAATGACCGAGTTCTTCCAACGCGGAGAGATCAATAATCAAATCTCCAATTGCAACGCCCACACGTGCTTTTCCTTGGCGGGGTTGGAAAACGCCGAAAGGAAGATTCTCCAATGGAAAATTCGAATCGGGTGAAACTTCGATGAACGATTTGAGCGGCATTTTCTAGAATTGTAGGGCGTTTCTGTGAAACGCCAACCTGTGGCGTCCGCCGCAGCGGACGCCCTACAGTAAATTCAACGTGCGCAAATCGTCGCGTGGTTCATCGAAGCTGCAACTGCCGAAAGACTTCACGGAATTGCGCCGGTATTGCAGGCGTTCGGCATTGATTTTCCATTTACGCCAGGCGAAGAAATCGTCGGTAAATGAAAACGAGCATGGATCTTCGTCCTCGATCATCGTTACGGCTTGATCGGCGTCCCATTGATGTTCCGCCGCAAGGACTGCGGCTCCCAGCACGTTGAGAAATCCGTGCATCTTCGTTTTCACTTCGTCGCGAAATTGCCGGATCGGATGGTGCAGCCCAGCCGTAAACTTGATCGGGAGTTGATGCGTCGCCGCCGTTACCAGCGCGCGTGCGATCTGCGCCGAAGTTGGAAATGCATCAGCTGTCACTCCGCCGGTTCGCAATTTGTAACCGAATGTTGGCGTGTCGTCGTCGGAGTTGTGCGCAGCAATCAATGCAATGGTTTGCTCTGCTCTCTCAGGCGGCGCTTCCCAGAAAGCCGGCAGCTCACCCATAATCGCCTTCGCCTCTATGAGCGACACAGAATCGACATCGTCCGGTAAAAACATTTCAAGATGACTGACCGAGACGAGATCGATATTGGATCGCGAGTATGAACGAATCGCGGCGCTCGCATCCTTCAGCGCGTCTAGAAAGCCCCCCGCATTTGTGGTTTTCGGTCCGAGCGCGGCCACGCGGAGCGGATGCGAAGGATCGAATTGTGAAAGAAACTTTGTTGCGGCGTTGAATTGTCTGACGGGCAGAACAAAGCCATTCAGCATCCACGCTTCAGATGAACGCACATAGCTCGCCTGGTTCCGTAATGCTGGTTCGAGCGGCAGGTCGCAAGGCGGGAACATTCCCGCGTAATCAATTGCTTGATTGAGAAAAGCTTGAAGCGAAGCAGAAACAGCCATGACTGGGATATTCAACCACGAATCCGCCTTCGCCAAGGCTACTGCGGACAGGTGGACACGAACAATTTCGGGTAAGCTATTGCTTGTATGCAGACGCACTCGTTAGTGCTCGATATCATCAGTGGTTGCTGGCTGGTATTTGTCGCGATCTGGGTGCTCGCTGCGCTATCGACCAAGCGCACGGTGTATCGTGAAAGCCGGGCGCAACGGCTGCGCTATTGGGTATTGCTGATGATCGCTTACGTCCTGCTGTTCTATGGCCGGCGGTTGCCGTATCCGCTTAACATCCGCGTCCTTCCCCATGTAGCGCTGAGCGCAGGGGCGGCTGCAGTGTTGTGCGTCATCGGTTTGGCGTTCGCGATTTGGGCGAGAGTTACTCTCGGGCGGAACTGGAGCGGTGTGGTGACATTAAAAGAAGGACACGAACTAGTGGAGCGTGGGCCGTACCGATTCGTCCGCCATCCAATCTACACCGGGATACTCACGATGTTCTATGCCACCGCGCTTGCGCAAGGGCACTTGTCCGGGTTTGTAGGCACACTGCTAATGTTTGCGAGTTTCTGGATTAAACTTCGCGACGAGGAAAAATTGATGCTGCAACAATTCCCCGAGCAATACTGGGCCTATCAACAACGCGCCAAACGCATCATTCCTTTTGTGGTTTGATTGCTGATGAACAGAGTCGGCGGACTGGAGACCGCCGCTCCTTGGGCGCATTCTGCACTCGAGCGCTTTAAGAAACCATGTAGCCACCGGCCTGTGGCCGGTTCACTTGGCACACCTATCGGATTGCAGGGAAGACGGCGCACAGCGCCGTGGCTACAGCAGAAATCGTAAAGTGATAATGCGGCCGTCTAATCGCACGAAGCAAATTGCGGTGTCATGCTGAAGGAGCCGTGTAATTCGCCGCCGGACGGAATGGTTTGAATTCCTTGCTTCTTTTCGAACGCGCGCTGCTCGTGATGATCGGTCAACCCCCAACACGGCTCGACGCAGAGAAATGGGCCGCCGTCCGACCACAGAGTCACGTACGGCACGCCGGTCAGGTCCAGAGTCATCCAGCGACCGCTTGGTGGATCAACATAGGAAAACATTCGTCGCGGCACATCTGCTAGTTCGAGAATTACCGAACGCGGTAACTCGTTCCTTGGAAACGGCATTTCGCCACCGTGAAATTCAATCTCGCGCGTTTCGCCCGACAAGTAATTGTCAGGCGAAAAATAGCGCCGGTACAATCCACGCGGCATTTGTAGATGAAAAGTCTCGAACGAAGTCGCACCGAAGCCTGGATGCAATCCGAACGACAGGTGTGCCGTCAATTCCGCTTCATGGTTCCGAAAGTCGAAAGCCACACTCACGCCTTTAGCGCCAATCTGATAAGTGAGATCAACACTCACCTTCAGCGGATATTCGATTGCTGAAAAATCATCCGGTGTGATTCGGTATTTCAGCGAAGCGCTGCTCTCGTTAGTAAGAGATCCAGCGAGATGCCATGTTTTACCACGAAGAAAACCGTGGGTGCCCCCCTTGATTTCGCGACCACGATACACACTGCTGCCATTCTTCAGTCGGTGAAGATAATATCCCATGACCGTGGCGTGATTTGCCCAGCCCTCAGCCGGCGTCTTGACGTCATTGTCCCGGTAAAGAAAGCCAATCCATTCGCCAGCTTCATTGATTCGCGACATGCTGATCAGTTCCGCACCGAGACGCGACACGATGATGCGAAGGCCGTCGTCTTCGTCAGTCAAAACATCCAGATGCCGACCGTCACGGTTTTCTTCTATGTGCGAAAACTTCATGAGTCGCTACGTTGGCGCGTCATTCTGGGCGAAGTGGAGCGTAGCGCAAGGAAGTCGAAGAAGCCCGTTGCGATGCCTAAAGCGAACGCGACGGGATTCCTCGACCTTGCTCGGGATGACGTAACGGCCGATCGCTCATGGGAACAAGCCGCGCACTTGTTTGGCTTTTATGACGCGTTCAACGCCGATCGCCATCGCCGCTGTGCGATGCGACACCCTGTGGTCCTTCGCACGTCTGATTACTTGCACAAACGAATGCTCGAGAATGCGGAAAAGTTTGTCGGTCACTTCTGACTCCGACCACAAAAAGGCCTGCAGACCTTGCACCCACTCGAAGTATGAAACGATCACGCCGCCGGCGTTGCAGAGAATGTCCGGGATGACGAAGACTTCGTCCCAGCGTTCGTCGAGAAGCAGATCCGCATCGGGCGTGGTTGGCCCATTGGCGCCTTCGGCAAGGATCCGGCACTTGAGTTGGCCGGCATTTTTCGCGGTAATCACGCGATCGACCGCGCACGGAGCAAGAATATCGCACGGCAGTGTGAGAAACTCGTTAGGGTTCACATGATCATCCTGAGCGAACGCCCGCAGGTTCCCCTTCTTGATCATGTGTTGCTCGGCTGCTTTAACGTCGATCCCTTTCGGATTGTAAATCGCAGCGGTGTGATCGCTGATCCCGACGACTTTCACGCCGCTCTTATAGGCCAGCGACAAAGCCGCAACGGACCCTACGTTGCCGAATCCCTGCACGATCGCGGTGCATTTTTCCGGATCCATCTTCAACATGTTCATGGCGCGCTCGACGAGATACACGACGCCGCGACCAGTCGCTTCACGCCGGCCCTCGGTCCCGCCAATTGCGACCGGCTTGCCGGTAACGATCTCGTTCACGGCGTAGCCCATGTAGACGGAATAGGTGTCCATGAACCACGCCATAATCTGTTCGTTGGTGCCCATGTCCGGGCCCATGATATCGGTGTGCGGACCGACGAACGGAATCATTTCCTGCATGTAACGGCGCGACACGGACTCGAGTTCCCTGCGCGATAGTTTTGTAGGATCAACAGCTACGCCGCCCTTCGCGCCACCGTACGGCAACTGGGCCAGCGCGCATTTCCAACTCATCCACATCGCCAGTGCTGCCGTTTCGCCCATCGAAAGCGAAAGGGCGAACCGTGTGCCGCCTTTGGTCGGCCCGAGCGCGATATGGTGTTGCACACGGTAACCTTGGAAAGCTCT
>DASXOI010000229.1:0-18353 GCA_036494375.1 Candidatus Udaeobacter sp. | reverse complement strand
GCGATGGCGATGCGCTGCTTCTGACCGCCGGACAGGGAAATGCCTGATTCTCCAATCTTTGTCTCGTAACCGAGCGGCAATCGCATAATGAACTCGTGGGCCGCGGCAGCCTGGGCCGCTGCGAGGACGCGGTCGAGGTCCGGCTCAGGATCGCCAAATGAAATATTCCGCGCGATCGTATCGTTAAACATGTGATTGTCTTGAAGAACGGTGCCGATGTGCCGTCGGACGTCGCGATAATTCAGAGTCTTTAAATCGACATTATCGAAAAAGATCGCTCCCTCCGTAGGCTCGAGCAGTCCTGCAATCAATTTGATGAGCGTTGTCTTGCCGCTTCCGCTGCGGCCAACGAATGCCACCGTGCGTCCCGGCAAAAGATCGAGCGTGATATCCTTTAAGATATCGGGTGATTCGGGTCCGCCATACTTGAAACTGACTCCGCGCAACTCGATATGCCCTTCGAGGCTGCGCACGGGGACGAGTTGAGAGCGATCATGACCCTGCTCCGGCTCCTGTTCGAAAATGTCATTGAGACGATTCAGCAGGACAGAAGCGAGCTGCACGTTGTCCCAAACTCCAAGCGCTCGCAAAATCCCTGCATATGCCATTGCAGTGAGTGAGCTAAACGCAACAAATCCACCAACACTCAAGTTGCCGTGGATGACTTGCATGGCGCCGACCCACAGAAAAATCGCGGTAGACAGGAGACCAATGGTTTGCAGGACGCTGTCCCACGACATCACGATGAACGTCGCCTTGAAAAGTTTTTGTGAGACCGAGAGAAACTCGTTGAGCATAGTGTCACGAAATGAGCTCTCGGCAGCTGCCGCTTTTACAGCCTCGATCCCTTTGATCGCATCGATTTGATGCGAACTGTATTTGCCCTGGCTTTCTTCCACCCCGTGATAAAGGGGGCGCAACACCTTTACCGAAAGAAACATTAGCCCCACGTACAAAGGCGTTGTTGCCAGAAACGCGAGGGTCAGGAGTGGACTATACATCGCCATTAAAACAAGTGCGCCCAGGAGAAAGACGACTGCCAGCATTGCGCCAACTCCCTGTTGCACCGCCAATTGCCGAACTTGCCTAGCACCTTCGAGCCGGCGCTGAATGTCCCCGGTTCGACGATTTGTGAAGTAACTCATTGGGAGAGACAAGAGTTTCCGGCTCAAGAAATCGAGAACTGCCGTATCGAGACGCACGGCCGCAAATGCCAGCAGGTATTCCTGCGCAAGGGTAGCGAGCTGAACGAAAACGAGCGCTGCGAACATGCCCAGCAGAATGATTTTCAGCAGGCCGATGTCGTTTTCGACGATGACTTTATCAACGACGATTTGAGTGAATACCGGGAACAGTAATTGGAGGAAACTAACAGCGACAGCCAGTCCGAGCGCCTGCAGTAAGATTACTTTAAATCGTGAGAGAAACGGCAGAATCCAGGCCAGTGTTGGCTTAGTTTCCGGAGCTTCATCGAATGCTGGTGTGTAATCGAACAGCGCTGCGTAACCAGTCCACTTCGTCTCAAATTCCTTTCGCGAAACTTTGCGTAGTCCGCGACCGGGATCGGCGACGCGCGCAAATTGCTCATCAATGTCGTAGAGCACGATCCAATGGTTGCCCTCCCAATGCACTATTGCTGGAAGCGGCATCAGCGGGAGATTGCGGTGCGAGATTTTCAATGGACGCGCCGCCAACCCAAGTTCGGTGGCGGCCCGAGAAATCGCTTTTAGGCTGGTGCCATCAGTCGCGGTATGACAGAGCTGCCGAATCCTCGCCAGGCTAACCTTGCGACCAAAGTGTCGGCAGATCATTCCGAGGCAGGCCGCACCGCAATCCATCTCGTCGATCTGCATGATGTGCTCGATCTTTCGAAGGCGCTTCCCGCGCTTGCGGAACAGGCCTCGCTCGTCAGTGAACGGCTCTTCTTCACCGTCGGTCTCCGACGGGGGCTGCTGGCCGTCGAGCTGCACTTTATCGTGTACCTGCGTCTCGGCAGGGAGCAGTTCCGTCGCGAAATCGAGCGGAACACGCGCCTCGGTTTTTGCCTCATAACGGGCTAGGCGTTCGGTTAACAATTTGTCGAATTCGGGAAATCGACAGCGGAGATCTCGTACGGACTTCAGTTCAAGAGAAAGCAATTGGCAGTCTGTGAATGCTTCTACCGATGCCGCGCGCGGCGAATCGTTTAAGATCGACAGTTCCCCAAAAAAATCGCCTTCGCGATAGAATGCGAGATTGCGCTCTCGTCCGTTCAAGCCAGCGAATGCGCGCGCCCGTCCCTTCTCGATTACATAAAGCGGCCCGGCGTTGTCCCCTTCTCGAATGATCAGATTGCCTTTTTCGAACGTTGCGGGGGTTAGCTTGTCGACCATTCCGCGCAGCACGGGAGCGGGCAATCGGCCGAAATTGCTGAACTGATATAGAAAACTCTGGAGAGCGCGGTTGCGGCCGGTAGACTCGATATACCGGTGCAAGTCGGGTACGCGGCGGACTAGTTGAAGAAAGTCATCCCGATCAATCCGCAGGACATCTACTGCGGTGCTGCAGCGCACCGTCGCATTTCGTGTTCCGCCCTCGGCTAACGCAGCCTCACCGAACGAGTCCGCCGGCTTCAGTACTCCCAATGGGATTTCTTCACCATCCGGCTTGATCTTCACGGCACGCGCCCGACCGCTTGTCAGAACGTAAAATGAATTAGCCGGATCGCCTTGTTTTACGATTACCTCGCCGAATTCATGATGTTCTTCCTGCAGGAGCGGCTCGATCGCCGCAAAATGCTCATCAGAAACAAAGCGAAACAACGATGAACGCCGCAGAATTTCGCTGTCTTGAATTTTCATTCCATTGAAACAGGAATGCTCAGCCGTGGGTACGTATATTTGGTCGTCAGATCTGAAAAATACTGCTCAAGCAGTCGTTGGTCGATGCGTAATTTGACCGTTGGATCTTCTAGCCGCGGTTCGACTTTCTTTATGATTCGACACAATTCGAATCCGTCGCCGCGCGGCATCGCATCCAGCAAGTCCCCTTCCGAGACGCTTAAATATTTCTGCTGCGAATCCGCTGGGAGGTCTTCCAGAAGAAAGTCCGCACGTCGATAGGGATACCTCCCCTCGGTCGCAACTTCCTCCATCGACATTCCGTCCTCGCGCACGCAGAACATCGCTTCCTTCGCGGCGTCGCGCGATTCCACCTCAATCAGCTCGATTTCAAATCGTGTCAGGCGCAAGCGCAGAGCCATCAATTCACGTTGGCGTGCTTCGGGAACCAATAGCGCATCGCAATGCGCCTCGTACGCCGCCTCGATCGCAAGCATCTCATCCAACCACTGCGAATCGCGGCCCATTTCCTCCAGCCAAGAGGCCAGCTGCGCTGGTTCAATGTTTCCAATGCGATGCAGGAATTTCCGCTTTTCGGCGGCGACCGCCTCTGATGTAGGCTCGTTTCCAGCGCAGCGCGCCGCCAGACGCCACGTGAGTTTATTGGTCATGTCCTCTAGCGCCCCGCACAAAACCAACTCTGGTATGAACAAGTGAAGTAACTCCTGAGATGCGGATGTATATGCGATTTGCTCGGTGGGAAAGGATTCATCAACGGCGCCTACACAGTATTGCCGGGCGAAGTAATCGCTGAAGTCTTCAAATGTAAGGCCGCGATTTGCCAGCCATGTTTCCGTCTCCTCCGCCGTGATCAGATCATGGCGATAACGAAACTGTTCTGCTGCAGCAGAAATCGCCGACTCGTCCAACTCTAATTCCAATTCGTCTGCACGCTCTTCAGCTGCGACGTGGCGCAGAAAGGCCTGCCATTTTTCATCAAGTTCACCCCGAAAAATAGCCGCATCGACCGCATCGCGCGCCGTATACTCCTGAGTTCCGCACACGCACACGATTACATCGTAAGGCGAAACTGACTCTGTGCTCGACATGAAGAGCAACTTTCTACAGCCTTTTAGCAAGAAAGTCGAGCCTCTCGGTCACCCCTTCCAAGCTACTCAGCGAACAGGAATCGCTGGAGCGATTGCTGATAAACAACATGATCGCGACATCCACGCATGCGGCGAGTTTCAAAGTTAGCAAACTATAAGATGTTGCGAGTATCATGTCAGTCCGCTAAGCTCTACAGCGGCCATGGAGGAACAAACGCCGAACATCAATGTGGTTCACTCCGTTTGGCGCCGACTAAAGAAGGCTAAACTTCGGGACCTGCAGCCGACAAAAGACGTGAAAGGTGGTCGCGGTGTTACGGGCACATCGAAACCCGAACCAGGCGTCAAAGGCACGGCGGGAAACAAAGGCAGCCGTTAGAAATTTGGCGTCAGTAGCGGCGTTGATTGCACTGGCCGTGACAGCGCGGTCATCGACACTGATCCTTCACTTCGAGCTGTCAATGATCTGCTGCGCGTTCTTGATCGCGGATTCGTCCGGCGCTTTATCTTTCTTTAGAATGTCGATAGCCTTTTGCGCCGACACGGTCGCTTCTTTTTTGTTGCCTAGCTTGGCTTGAATCTGCGCCTTCTTGTAGTGCATGAAGTAGGCGTCTGGGTTCTTCTCCAGCGCCTGATCGATCCACTTCGCCGCCTGGTTCATATCCTTATTGTTGTCGTAGTAAAAGGCCGCGGCCTGATAGGCGGTGCGCGGGTCGAGCGGAGTCCCGGCGCTCACGGCTGCATCGAGTTGCTTGCTTACTTGCTCGAGATCATCCGTAGTCAACTTCACAGGGACGCGCGTTTTATCCCAAAGAAAATCAAGCGTCGCGGAAGCCCCTTTCACATCATTCAGCGCGATCGTGAACGTCTCGAGCGCCATCGGAAGAGATTCCGGCGTCGCCACGATGCGCGCGACATCGTTCTCCTGCTTATAATCGGCTGCGCTCTGCACCTTCGCGTCCTTCGAAAGGATGACGGTCCACTCGTTCGCTGTCGGAATCGTGAAGAGTGCGTACTCACCGGCCTGGATTTGCTTGCCACCAAGCGTTACCGCGCGACTAAACTTAATTTTGGTTACCGCGTTGGCGCCCGTGCGCCAGAGCTTTCCGTACGGCACCAGGCCGCCGAAGATCTCGCGACCGTTCTTGTTTGGGCGCGAATAATCCAGTTCGATATCAGTCAACCCGACACGCTGTTTTACGACCGAGTGCTGGCTGGCTGCGGGGAACTCTATTTTTTTTTCTTCCGCCGCGAGCAAGTTGCCACGCAGGAGCGTTCCCGCGACGAAGACAAATGTGAACAGACCGGAAAGGAGAAGCGAAGGAAGACGTGAGAATTGGATCATAAGGTGCGGGATACTTAGTATGTGACTTAGATGGAGAAGATATCGCGAGGCGGCGGGAGTCAAATCAGTTTGTCTGGCCAAGTCTCAGCCTTTCATCGAATGAAGGTGCCCTGCTTGTACCTCTCAAACTCCCAGTCCACAACCGATCGGAACAAGTAGCCGTTACTCGGTTCGCAGCGCCGTAATCGGATTCACGCGAGTAGCACGGTTGGCCGGGAAGAAACAAGCAAGAAGCGCCGCGCTCGCGAGCATCAAAGTTGCGATAATAAGCGCCAACGGATCGCTCGGACTTACATCGTACAGAATTTTGGCCAGGATGCGCCCTGCAGCCAGTGAAAGAAGAAGGCCCGCGCCAACTGCAAGCGCCGTTTGCATCGCGCCCTGCCGCATGATGAGCGCGAATACGTCACGCTTGTGTGCGCCCAAAGCCATACGGATACCGATTTCGCGGGTCCGGCATGCCACGGCATAAGCTTTTACGCCATAAACACCGACGACGGCTAAGATAAGCGCGATCGCACCAAAAGCGCCGAAGAGCGTTGCTCCAAGTTTAACGATCCAAAGGTTGGGCGACCTCTCCATCAGGTCGACGAATGGCGTGATCTGTAGCAGCGGCAGATCGGGATCAATCTCACGCAACGTTTGTCGAAGCGTCGGAATGAATGCGGCGACCGCATGGCGATCTTGTGTGTTGAGTCGCACGTGCAGATACGTTTGGCCGGTATATCCCTGCGCCAATGGCACAAATAAACGGTAAATGAGAGAATCGTTGTCAACGCTATGCCGGTGCTTGTTCACGACACCGACGACTTCCATGTCGTTAGGCGAGCCGTCTTTCGGCGGATTGGTGTAGCGAATGTGCTGACCGATCGGGTCTTCGTTCGGAAAAAGTTTTTTCGCCATTTCCTCGTCGATGATCGCAACGCGCCGCGCATCCTTGTTTTCAGATTCGCTCTGAGTGAAATCGCGGCCTCGTAGCAGTTTAATGCCGAGCGCCTCGCAATAACCGGGCGTGATCGCGGTAAAGAGTGAATTGACGCTGGGGTCCGGCGCTTTTGGGTCGTTAGGCATGGCCTCTTTCATCCGCAAGACGCGTCGCGCGCTGGTGAAATCGGAATACGGCAGCATGGTGCCGGTGGCCGACGCAGTTACTCCGGGTAACTCTCTTACGCGTCGTACCATGTCGAAGATCAAGCGACGCGAATCGGCCGGCGCTTTCTTAATCAAACTGAAATCGAGCTCGCTAACGATATCGCCGCGCGCGACGAACCCCGGATTAAGTCCGGCCGCTTTGAGCGCTCCACGGAAGAATAATCCGGCAGCGAAAAGCAACATGAGCGAAAGCGCGATCTGCGCCATGACCGAAATGTGGCGTGGCGCGAAGAAGCGACTTAAACGACCGATGCGGGCGGGTTCGCCGACTTGCTCTTTGAGGTCCTTAACAAGATCGGCCTTCGTTGCCTTCAACGCCGGGCCGAGGCTGAAAAGCATTGTCGCGATGAGACAAAGCAACAACGTGATCGCAAGCACGGTCATGTCCGGTCGCAATTTGATCACAAAGGAGAAGTTGACCGAAGAGAGCAAACCGCGCAGTTGTTGGAGTAAAGCATCGTTGCACCATGCGCTCAGAATCAGACCGATGACCCCGCCGCAAACGGCCAGCAAAAATCCTTCGCACAATAATTGCCTGACGATCTGCCAGCGGGATGCGCCGACAGCCAGCCGCACTGCGATTTCCTTCGAACGCGATGTGCCACGCGCAAGCAACATGTTGGCAAGATTCAAACAGGCGATGAGCAGGACCGCTCCGGCCATCGCCATCAGCAATGTCGCGACCAGCGTGAGTGGTCCGTCGTTCTCCGGTTGCGTGCTAAGGCCGAACCGTGCTGGTGTTTGAATTTGTAGCTCCCGCGCACTTTCGCTGCCGTCTTGTTGGGTCGCATTCAACCGTTGCGCCAGCACTGGCAAACGGGCTTTTGCCGCCTCGATCGTTAGACCAGAACGCATCCGCCCCACTAAATTGAAAGTGTAATTTTTCGGATCCAATAAGTCGTGCGTAGTTTCGGAATCACCGAAAGCTGAGCCGAACTGCGACCGAATGCCGAGCGGCAGCCAGATGTCGGGCGCGATCAACGCGTTCGCGCCGCTGAATCCATCCGGCGCAATACCGATCACGGTGTAGGGCTGGCCGTTAATCTGTAGCGTGCTACCGACAAAATCATCGCGCGCACCGTTGCGCTTCCAAAAGCCGTAGCTTGATACGAGTACAGCCATGTTCGCATTCGGCTTACATTCCTCAGCGTTGTAAAACCGACCGCGAAACGCCTGCACTCCCATCATTGGAAAATAATTTTCCGACGTCAGGAATGCAAAGCTGCGCCGCATCTCGTGATCGCGCCCGATACCGGCGACGGCGAACTCAAGCGCGGCCACATCGGCAAACACATCTCCACGGTTCTCGTGCAGTTCGCGATATTCATTGTAGGAAAACTGCCGATAATCGTGACTCGCGTTTTGTCGAGCCGTGAACACATTCACGACTTCAGCAGGCCGAAGCGGCACCACCGGCTTTAGCAGCACGCCATTGATCAACGCGAAAACCGCCGAATTAACACCAATCGCCAGGGCAAGCGTCATTACCGCTACGCTCGTGAATCCCGGCGTCTTGAGAAGCTGCCGCACAGCAAACCTGAAATCCTGCATCATAAGAGACCTTCCTTGTTTTTATTGAGATGCAGTTTGTCCCGGCCTTGGATTCAAAACTTGTGCGTCGAAGCGATAATTTTTGTCGCCGGCGGCTGCGGGTCACTCGAGAAGGCGACAGCAGCGCAAATGGTCGCGATTGCGGAGTGCTGCGCGGCGGCTCCTGGGCCACAAGTAACCGTCTCGAAATGCAATCCTCTTACCGAAATGTAGTTGGTCGCAATGAGCGAGACGTGATTTACGGCTTTCGCTCCGTGCTTGCAACGACACCTGGTGGTGACGCGAAGGATCACTAACCGGTCACCGATTTCGAACTTCGAAGATCAAGCCTGCGTATGGCGGGCGTAGTGCAATTCAACGCCCTTTGGAAGCAGGCGTTTGCGACCGCGTTGGCGCCGGCGCGCAAGAGTAGCGCGGCCGCCCTTTGTTCGCATACGCGCGCGAAAACCATGCTGGCGTTTGCGCGTTCGTTTCGATGGCTGATAAGTGCGTTTCATAGACCGTGAACTTGCTCCGGCTCCGTCTGAGAGCGCTTACACTAGGGACGCGGACAATATTGTCAACGACACCGCGCGGGAGAAATTGAGGCGTGACCGATTTCGTACGACGACGCGTTATCGCTGTCAGGCAAGAGGGTCTAATTTACAAAGTTGCCAACAGGCCGCATTTCTGAAATAACGACTCGCACCTATATGGCCGAGAAAGAAAATGTCGTGATCGAGCCGGCGACTGAAGCGGACTTGGACGAGTTGTCCGAAATGCTCGGCGAATTGTTCTCTCAGGAAGGCGATTTCCGTCCCGATAAAGAGAAACAACTCCGCGGGTTGCGACTCATTTTCGAACAGCCCAGCCGTGGCCGGGTTTTTGTTCTGCGGCGCAATGGCGCAATCGTTGGGATGATCAATTTGCTCTTCACCATCAGCACGGCGGAGGGCGGGTTCGTCATGCTCTTGGAGGACCTGGTGGTGCACAAGCAGTATCAAGGTCACGGTTACGGCAACAAGCTTCTCGAACACGCAATCGATTTCGCGAAGAAAAAAAACTTCCTGCGAATCACGCTGCTGACTGATCGTCCCGAAAATGTGGCGCAGGCGTTTTTCCGGAAACATGGCTTTATCGATTCTTCGATGATTCCGATGAGATTGTGGATCAATACTCAGAACGGGGAGACTCGATAGATCATGGATTACGAGGATAACATTGAGTCAGCCTTTCAAGGAGTGACGACTTCCCAGCCATCCACCTCAAAGTCAACGGCTGCCCAAGCCGTCGTTCCTTGAAGCTCAGGCTGCCCGCGTAATCAGCGGTTCTTCCGCCCCATCCACGCGCTCAACTGAGTCGCAAAACGGTTTTTGAATTCCGCGCGAAACTGAATTTCGTCGACGACTTTAGCTACTTCTGGCGCGCTTGCCTGTGGCAGATTCTTTTTCGCGTAGTCTTTTAATTCGGTAGCGCGCGAACCGTCGGAGAAAAAGCTAAACAGACTCGGTGCGTAGCGGTTTGCACCTGCCGCATCGACTTTGGCAAGCAATGCTTTCATATTTGTTTTCGCAAACGCCCAGGCAATATCGGGATGACCGCTGTCGCGAGCGACCCGCGAAACCAGGAAGATGGCGCGGCTCGTTGGCAGTTCATCCGTAAGCGCGATCGCGAGCGTCTTCTTCACCAATTTCGAATCGGTCGCGCAAGCGAGTGCCTCGTAGTAATTCTGTTGGTCCTCAATGCTTGTGGTTTTAAGCCCGCGTTCGTGCAGTTTGTTCCAAGTCTTCTCGTCGGCATAGCGGCCGGCCACTGCCAGAACTGGAGCGCGAAGATCGGGTGGGAGCGACGCCGGATGTGCGAGGAATTTTTCGAAACGTTCGCGGCACCCAGCTAAAACTTCGGGATCATTCAAATATCCGAGGGCGCTGATCAAGCTCGCCCGCAGCCTTCCAGCATTCGAGGGTTCATCCGGTTTGGGTTCCCACCCCAACGTCGCAAATGTTGGGCGCAAAATCGATTGGGCATACTTTTGAAATTCTTCACGTTCAGAACTGCCTAACAACAGACCGTTCACGAAATCCAGTACGCTGATGATCTGTTCGCGTTCGGCCAGATCGGTAGAAGCGGGCAATTTTTCAATCAATCCAAAGTAAAGCGAGACCGGCGCGCGACCGGCTTGCTCAAGCGCCCAGGCATCGCTCATAAGATTCACGCGATCTTCAACGACTAACTTCGGGAGCGCTTCGAGTAATGACTTCCACGAAGGCTCATCATATTCGACGCGATAATTTCCAGCGCCGTTGAGGTTCAATTTGAGTGCGCGATCTAGGGGAATGTTTTCCAGAGCTGCCGTCTTATCGGTCATCAATAAAGTCGAAGGTGTTTCGCCAACGACCGAATACGTCAGAGGGATTTGCCAGAGCAGTGGCGGGGCGTTCTTGAAATTCACGGTGAAGCGCTCCTGAGTAAGCCGGAGCTTGCCGTCGGCCTCTCGTTTAACGGTCACGACAGGAAATCCAGGCTGCTCCGTCCAGCCTGCCGCAATTTCAGCTACCGATTTGTTCGAAGCATCCGAAAGCGCGTTCCACAAATCCGCAGTGGTTGTGTTCGAATACTTATGTGCGGCGATGTACTGCCGGATTCCATCTCGGAAAACGTCTTCGCCGAGAAAACTTTCCAGCATTCGCAGGAACGACTGGCCTTTCTTGTAGGTGATATCGTCGAACGCGCTGTTGGCTTCGGCTTCCGTTGCGACATGCTGCTGAATCGGATGGGTAGTCGAGCGCGCGTCGCCCTCCATGGCCGCTTCCTTCGCGATTCCGATACGCCGCGTAGGATCTCGCGGTAACACGCGGGCTAGCCAGACTTCCCATTGCCGGTTAAAATGCGCGGCGCATTTGCTGCCCATCCACGAGGCGAACCCTTCATTGAGCCAGAGGTTGTCCCACCATGCCATCGTCACAAGGTCCCCGAACCACATGTGCGCCATCTCATGGGCCAACACTTCATAAATATTTTGCTTGGTTTCGCTGGAGGAACTCTTCGGATCGAAGAGAAGTCTCGATTCGTAATAGGTGATGCCACCCCAGTTCTCCATCGCACCACCGAAGCCGCCAGGAATGGCAATCTGATCCAGCTTCGGCAATGGATACGGCACGCCGAAATAATCATTGTAGTACTTCAAAATCTCCGCTGAGGCCTCGAGCGCGTAGCGGCCCAGTTCTGCTTTGCCTTTTGTCGCGATGACGCGGATCTGCGTCGGGCCGACTTGCGACTCAATAAGGTCGAGTTCGCCGGCGACGAATACATTCAAGTAACTGGACATCGGCGGCGTGGAAGCAAAACGAACTTCTTTCCCGTCGGCGATTTTTTGCTCGCTCTCGATCGGCATGTTTGAGATGGCGAGCCAATTCTCGGGCACTACAGCGGTTAATTGAAAACGCGCGCGAAAAGCCGGTTCATCCCAGCAGGGGAAGAATCGACGCGCGTCAGTCGCTTCGAATTGCGTCCCAAGCATAACTTTGCGCACACCGCTGCCCTCTTCCTGATAACGCATGTAGAAAAGCCCCTGCCCTTGCTGATTGATCTTGCCCGTGAAACGAAGCGTGAGGGCGTGATCGCCGGCCTCCAGTTCTGACGGCAACGTAACCGTCAGAAGTTCCTTTTCGTTGTCCGTCTTAATCGCCGCAGGCGGCAATTCTTTGCCATCGACGGAGGCCGCCTCGATCTTGAGTTCAAGCCCATTCAGCACCAGTTGATGGACCGGACTCTGCACGTTGAGCTTTACAGTTTCACTTCCGGCGAACGTGAAATTGTCGAGGTTCGGAACGATGCGGATTGCGTATTCCGTCGGGACTACTTCTTTCGGAAGTTTTCCCGGCGTCTCGTTGAAGTTAAAGGGCTTTTCCACAGCGCCGACTAACGACATTATCAAAAACAAAACCAGAAATGCGAGAAGTGGAACGCGCATGTGTCGGATTAAAGGATAGCTCTGATTTTTGCGTTTCTGAATGGTAGGGAGGGCTCGCCGAGCCGTGTGTTGCGGCGCGACCCCTACCTACTGAATAACTAATACCAGCAGCAGTTGTCCCCCACCCACCTGCGGGCCTTTGATCACCAGCGGGCTTCGCTTGCTCAGCTTGGCTTCGGTCTCAAGCAAAAGCTCCTTTTCCTTGTAAAGCTTCAGATTCAAAACATAGCCACCTTGGGTTTCACCGCGCGCGTCGACGTGCAGTCCGAAAAATTTGCTCGTTGCCAACCAGTCTTCCTGACCGGTCTTAAGAGTTTTTTGCGATTGACCGATGACCTTAAATTGATTGTAGCCGAAAAACTTTTTCAGCAATGCTTCGATCCGAGTCAATTCCGACGGGACCGGCTGCGGCTCCTTAATGTTCTCTGCGATGACCAGCCCACTCCAAACCGTCTCCGCCGCTTGCGACGTGGGCGCCACGGTGGTCGTGAAAAGAAGAAGAGAGATTACGACCGCCAAGGACTGATGCATGAGCAACTATTTCGCGGCGTAATCCGCCGGCAGACTTTGTAGTCCTTCGGTCCAAAGGACTGTTACACGGTCTTGTTTCACCTCGAAGATCGAGACCGTGCCATTCGGACTAACGACAGGATCAACCCGGGCATTGAGAATCTGTGTCAGATATTGCGATTCCTCTGCCGGTCTTTCCTGATGCATGACAAAGACGGTGCAAATTAAAAACACAGCGAGCGATGCCGTTCCCGTCCATAGCAGGCGTGGAATCGTCCACCAACTGGAGGTTGACATGCGACGAGCGCGCTCCGGACGTTGCTCACCAGTCTCCTGAACAATCTTTTCGCGAAGCTGATTACTAAAGAATTCTTCGTTCGTTAGTCGATGCGCGCTCAATTCGCGCTTCAACAGCTCACCGAGTTTTTTCGCCTCGGCTTTTTCGGCTTGAGCGGCAACTTTGTCAGGCAGCGCCGCTTCGAATTCCGATAACTCGCGCCCGCTCAGCTGGTCGTCCAGCCATGCTGTCCATTTTTCCTCAAACGTTTTCATAAACGTCTCTCAATAAGCTTTGCAATTTTTTGCGCGCATAAAACAACCGGGACATCACGGTGCCGATCGAACACCCCAACGCTTCTGCGATTTCGTGATATTGCATATCGTCGATTTCCTTCATCAAGATCACCGCGCGGTGTTCGGGTGAGAGCTGACCAATTGCCTTGTCGATCCGGGCGCGGATCTCGTCCCGTTCCATCGCTTGATGGGGCAATGCTTCCGTTTTCGGAACGGTTTTCGATGCCGGATCAATCTCTCTCAGTTGAATTGCATCATCGAACTCGGCATCGCCGCCTTTGATCTTCTTTTTGCGCAGCCAATCGATCGTCACGTTCATGACGATGCGATAAATCCAGGTGTAAAAGGACGATTGACCGCGGAAGCGTCCAATCGACTTCCACGCTTTCAGGAAGCTGTCCTGAGCCAGATCCCATGCGTCCTGTTCGCTGTGGACCATGTTGTAAATCATGCCGAATACTCGTGTCCGGTAGCGAGTTACCAGCTCGTCGAATGCTTCGGTGTCACCGGCCTGGCATCGTTTCACCAGGTCCAATTCCGACACATCGGACTGCGCCAGAGTCGCTTCCGTTTGCATGATTGGACGGAACGCGCCCTTATTTCATTCAACGCTGAAAATTATCCGGGCCGAAACGACGGCGCCACTCAGCGCGATATTCGCCCATTAGGCTTACGATGCCATCGCGGACTTCAAAGAGCCGTTGCTGCAACACCAGGTAATCCGACCG
Organism: Candidatus Udaeobacter sp.; assembly: GCA_036494375.1. Lineage (GTDB taxonomy): Bacteria > Verrucomicrobiota > Verrucomicrobiia > Chthoniobacterales > UBA10450 > Udaeobacter. The sequence goes on along the minus strand of DASXOI010000229.1, from coordinate 4,614 downwards.
GCTGATGAGCCCGGGAGCCTTTCGCATTTGCGCGGCTGCATTCATCGAGGTCGTGATCGCCTTCAACGCCCGTTTCAAATACGCGATGGTCATTCCGATTTCGTCGAGATGATCACCGCTCAACGCTGCTGCTAGCTTCGCGCTGGCCAGAGCCGCGTGAGTAGCCAACTTAACGGCTGCGGGCTCGTTCTGTAGTGTAGGGTTTTGATCGAATAATTGATCAATCCACAGCGTGAGATCGAAGGCGGCGCGATAAAGATCGTGCTCCTGGAAGGTTTCGCCGGAGGCAACCGTATTGTCGACGTCGGACTCTTCCTCTTCGGCAGTGGTTTCATCCAGAAGCGCGTCCACCTCTGCGCTCCAGTCTTTTTCATCCAGTAATTGTGTCCAACCCATTTCGCGCGCGATAATTTCGTCGCGGCGGGGATCATCGAGATATGTTTCCAGCAACTGCATGTACTTTTCGGTCTTCCCGTCTTGTTGCTGAAGAAAACGCTCCCAATCGTATTCGTCCCACATGCGTTCAGGCTCGCCCCAGTTGCCGGCCATGCAGAACTAAACGCGAGCTTCTCTTTCCGCGCAAAACTTTTTCGTAGCGGCTCTTTGGTATCAACCATCGAGTCCCGTTATTTGCATCGGGCTCTGTGATTGGTAGATTCGGCTTCGTGAACAAAGGTGCTGCGTGGTTTGGGATGCTTGCTTTGATAACGGCATGGCTGCTTTCCGCTTGTGCCTCGTCACACCAGGAAGGCGTTGTAACAGAATACGCACCGACCGAACCACCGATGACAAGTACCGCAGCGCACTTCGGCCATCCAACATATGCTCCTGGCGGCGAGGGAATGAGCTCTGCCCACTCTGGTGGCTTCTGAATTCGCGCGTCCATCGTTGAGACGATAGCTGCGGCCTGTGAATGCTATTGCTCCCGGCTGGTTGCATCAGATAGGCCGCGCACATAGGTTTCGATTGGTGATTAAACAAGCCGCACCGATAGGCGTTTTAGTTTTGCTCATTGCCTCCTTGCTCGCGGGCTGCACATCGATGACTAACGACACAATCTCCGAGCCGTCCGCCTCGCAATCTGGCGCAGCTGTCCCCGGTGAAAAAATGTCCGATGACCAGCGTTACTCTCCAGGTCCAATGGGATCCGGCAATGTGAAATGGTGACAGCGACGTTGAATCGGTAAACCGCTGAAGCGTTAAAGCAGAGGAAGAATCGCGGCTTGATCCGCTTTAACCCTTGAACGCTTCGACGGAACCGGCGTTCGCGAAGTGCACCAGCGCTTCATGGACACCGGCACCGTGGTTCTTCTGTGCGATGTAACCCCCGGCGTTGCTCACTGCATTTTGCACTTCCGGAATGGCATTCGCTGGACACGAGGGCATTGCTGCGAATCTTCCGTCCAGCATCGACACATCGTTGTGGTGATCGCCCGCCGCGAAAATGTTTTCGCGAGCGACATCCAGCAAACGCGCCAGTTCAGCCAAAGTTGCGCCTTTATGGTAATCGGCGTGACAGAAACGCAGGTAAACCCCATTGCGCTGGTAATCCAGCTTCGGATGGCCCGCACGGGCTTGTCGGATGAAATCCGCGATGCGATCCATCTCCTCCTCGTTTTCGGCGGCGAGGCCTTCAAGGCCTTCGGAGTTATAGAGCAAACGCGCTTTCGTTTGATTGGTGGCGAAATCCACGAATTCAGCCAAGACCGACCCAGCAGACGAAAACAAGTCGGCATGATCGCGCGCGCATCGCTGGTTCCAATCACCGAACGGTTCCCATTTCTCCCCGTTTTGCACCGGACGAAAAACATCGCGTTCGGTCGTGAGAATGAAATCCGGACGAATCGGTAGCGCGAACTCGGCGAGACCTTTCTCAAGCAGATCAACCGAGCGCCCAGTGTTGATCGCCCAGATCGCGCCAGAGTCCTGCAGGTCGCGAATCAACTCCATACATTCCGAGTTGAACACCGGTTCGGTCGCGCGCGAAACAAGCGTCCCATCGAAGTCGATACTGAGCAGCCGAATTGGTGAACGCATGCGAAACAATTTAAGAATTGATTTCCGAGAAGCAATGCGTCGATTGTTTCGGGAGCGTAAAATCAGATGAAATCGGCTTACGAGCTCGCAATGGAACGGCTTCAAAAGACGGCGCCATCGCTCTCGCTCACTGAGGAACAAAAGAAAGCACTCGCTGAAATCGATTCGAAATATCGTGCGAAGATTGCCGAGAAAGAGCTTTTCCTGACAGATCAGATTCGAAAAGCACAGACTCAGGGCAAGGTCGACGAGATTGCTTCTCTGGAGAAGCAACTCGCCTCAGACGTCCGCCGGTTACAGGAAGAGTGTGACGCAGCGAAAGAAAAACTGCGCGCGAGCTTTGGAAAATAGGTACAGGCGGTTCACCGAACCGCCGGCGGGCGATTGAGGTCAATCGCCCCTGCCTGTGCATGCTGACCGCGCTTCGGTAAATCGGGATCGAGAAAGCCGAGCATGTGCGCGTGCTTGATCGTGCGAACGCCTTCCTGCTTCTGCAGGTGCTCGATGCTTCGGCGGAATTTTTCCATTTTGGTCCAGTGAACCTTTGGACGGAAATGATGTTCGGCGTGATAGCCGTTATAGAAAAATAACCAGTTATAAATTTTTCCGTAACTGCTCACGCCCCACGCAATCGGCTTGTCCGGATTCGCGCCGTAGTGCCGGTAATAGCCATTCAAGTAACTAAAGCAATGGCCGAGATACCAAAACGGCAGGAAATACAGCATGAATCGCCAGTTGATGAAGTGAATCGGATTCGTCGGTACGATGATTGCCATGAGCAAAAGGGTCGTAGCGAATGCCGCCAGCTCAACATTGCCCCAAAAATCATCTCCATTTTTCCGTTTCCGCAGGTCCTTGCGGATCGTGCCGACGTCGTCGCGGAAAAAACTGAGGAAAATATAGGTCCACGGATTTTCGGCCTCGCCGTCATGGCCGTGCCGGTAGATCGATAACCAGTCGATCGTGTCACCTTGTTCATCCTTCCGGTCGGAGTTCCCCTTGTGATGCTGCATATGCACGGCGTCGTACATCGTTTGCGAGAAGCAGCAGCCGATTGATTGCGTGATTCCAAACAAGCGATTGAGCAGTTGTGATCGGAAAAAGGGGTTGTGAATGAAGTTGTGCCCTACCCCGTTGATGTTCGCATTCACCATCAGCGAGTAAACGAACGCGAGAATCAGCATCACCCACAGCGGGGTATGCGGAAATAAAAAGTACAGCTCGAAAAGATACGCGAGATGAAAAAGCCCCGCCGCAGCTGGAACGACATCCCAGCGCGTGTGCGCGAAGAGCTTGGAATTCGTGGTCGGGCGTTCTATTCGGATCGCGTCGGCAGCCATGGTCCTATGGGGTTTGGCAGACCAGATACCTTGGCGGATAACCGGCTTTTGGCAAGATACGGGAGGCAACCCAGCCGTTCGGTGAAGGCCGGTTTTTGTAACCCCGCCGTCAAATCCGGTTTGCTAATTTTCATCGTGTCCGCCTATTGTAGCGGCTTGCGATGTTCGCGCTTCAACCTGAATTAAAAGTCTTCACCGGGTCCGCAAACCGCGATTTGGCCGAGCGAATTTGCAAGTACATCGGCGCGCCACTAGGACAGGCGACGATCAGCTCGTTTCCGGATGGCGAGACATACGTCAGGATCGAGGAGAACATTCGCGGCCACGATGTGTTCATTGTTCAGCCGACTTGCCCGCCGACCAATCAGCATTTGATGGAGTTGCTGATCATGGTGGACGCGGCGCGGCGCGCAAGCGCGGACCGGATCACGGCTGTCATTCCATTTTTTGGATACGCGCGCCAGGACCGCAAAGATCAGCCACGCGTGCCGATCACAGCGAAGCTCGTTGCGAATTTGCTACACGCCGCGGGCGTGAATCGCGTGCTCACGATGGATCTGCATGCGCAGCAGGTGCAGGGCTTTTTCGACATCCCAGTGGATCATCTCTATTCGGCGCCCGTGTTGATCAAGTATTTGCGCAAGAGAATGACGGGCAAAACAACCGTCGTTTCTCCCGATCTTGGCGGGCTGAAAATGGCGTCGGCTTACGCCGAAGCGCTCGGCGCCAATCTGGCGATTGTGGCGAAAGAGCGCAAAAGCGCCACTGAGACTGAAGCACTTTACCTGATCGGCGAGGTGGAGAACCACGACGTGCTGCTGGTTGATGATCTCACTGAAACGGCGGGCACACTTAGCTCGGCGGCTGCCATAGTAAAAAAGCACGGCGCACGCAACATTTACGCTGGTGTGGCGCACGCCGTCCTAGTGGACGTGGCCATTCCGCGGTTGCAAAAATCCGAAATTACGGAATTAGTAACGACCAACAGCACGCCGGTGCGCACCGTGGAAGGATTTAAGGTCATGGTGCTCTGCGTCTCCGAGCTTCTCGGGGAAGGCATCAAGCGGATTCACAACGACGAATCGGTGTCGTCGCTGTTCAACATCGAGAACGAAAAAAATGGCAAAACAAGTTAAGCTTAAGGCAGAACCACGCTCGACTGTGGGACGCTCCGCTGTGCGCAAACTCAAAGCGCGCGGACTCATCCCGGCGGTCATCTACGGAGGCAACGACAAAC
>DASXOI010000228.1:0-6458 GCA_036494375.1 Candidatus Udaeobacter sp. | reverse complement strand
GATCCAAACCTTGTTAATCCCTGGGGCATGGCAGCCTCGTCAACCGCGTCAAACGGTGTCATTTGGGTCAGCGACAACGGCACTGGCGTCTCGACACTGTACAATCAGGATGGCACAGCGCGACCGCTGGTGGTTGAGATCCCAACGGCTGAGCGAAACCGAGGAGTCGGCAATCCGACCGGCGTTGTATCTAACACCACGCAATCTTTCCCCGTGACAAAGAATGGAATCTCCTTGCCGGCTCGGTTTATCTTCGTCAGCGAAGACGGCTCAATTTCCGGCTGGAATCCAACACTAGATCAGACACACGCGATCATCGCCGTCGATAACGGCAGGAACCACGGTCACGACCGCGCTATTTATAAAGGTGCAACGCTCGGTGTCGCCAACGGTCACAATTTTCTGTACGTGGCGGACTTCCACACCGGTAAGGTCGAAACCTATGATGAGAATTTTCATGAGGTAAATCCCAACGGTTTCGTGGACGCAAACCTTCCGCATGGGTACGCGCCGTTCGGCATCAGAAATTTCAATAACGAAATCTTTGTGACCTACGCGAAGCAGGACCACAAAAAGGAAGATGACGTTGCCTGTCCCGGCTGTGGTTTCGTCAATGTCTTTGATACCAGTGGCAACCTCCTTCGGCGCCTCATCTTAAATGGTGAGCTCAACGCTCCCTGGGGACTTGCTCTCGTGGATAACGAACTTTGGGTCGGCAACTTCGGAGATGGTCGCATCAACAATTACGATCCGATGACCGGCGCTTTTATCGAGACGCTGATGCAAGCCGATGGCACGCCGCTTCAATTCGATGGCCTGTGGGATCTTCTCCCACTCGGTGACGGCGTTTATTTCACTGCCGGAATAGCGGACGAAGGGCACGGCCTGTTTGGTCTCATTACTGAGGACGAAAATTAGGGACGCTGTAGTTTGGGGGGCGCACGTTTCCTTGTCCGTTGCCATAGGGTGTTGTCCCGGCGAGGGCGTGCGCTCACCATCTTTTGTTCGATCTAAGCTAACAGCACCGTTATTTATTTCGGAGCTTTCTGAGCCGAGGCAGCCGCGGCGGCTTTTGATTGAGACCAAGATTCTCGTTGTTACCTCAGCGCACATGCAAGCCTCAGAAGGCTTTCTCGAATTTGCGCGGGCGTCCAGGCAGCAAAACCAAAAACAAACGCGGGCTTAAGCTTCGCCTCGATGCAATAAAATGATAGCGGGGAGGGTTTGATTCCGATGTTGGTGCAGGTGCGCGCGACTTTCGCGAAATCTGTTTCGGATCGAAGCCATGCAACGAAGTTTAAGCCGGCTTCTGAAATCTGAAGGATGAATCGATCACCGAGCAGCTTGTTGAATTGTTTGATGAAGAACTCGCGCCGCTCGGCATAAAGCTTTCGCATCCGTCTGATATGACTCAGGAAAAATCCTTCATTAATGAAACGCGCGAGCGTTGCCTGATCAATCGGGGACGAATGTTGGTCCATTGTGCTGCGGATTTTGACTAACGAGTCGATCAGCTGCTCAGGCGCAACGACGTAGCCCAGCCGGAGGGAAGGATAAAGAATTTTACTCATTGTCCCCGCGTAAATCACCCGGTTGAAACTGTCGATTCCCTGCAGGCAAGGAAGCGGTGGCCCGGCAAAGCGGAACTCCGCATAGAAGTCGTCTTCAAAAATGAATGCATTCTGAGCATGGGCAAAATCGAGCAACGCCCTCCTGCGATCGAAACTCATTGTCATACCGAGCGGGTATTGATGGGAAGGTGTTACATGGATAATTTTTGGGCGCTTTTCTTTTGTGAATCTCGCGATCACCATTCCTTCTTCATCTAACGGCTTCGGAATGACTCTGGCCCCTGCTAAAACAAAGACTCTACGCGCCTGATGAAACCCAGGATCTTCAATCCACACCGGCTCGCCAGTATCCACGAGCGCCATGGCGCTAATTAGCATCGCCTGTTGCATTCCTCCAACGATCAGGATTTGGTCTGGATGACAGCGTGCGCCTCTAAAATCGCAGAGGTAAGTGGCAACTGCTTTGCGCAGATCCGCCTCGCCACGACTCGAAGCGTGGCGTAATAAATGGGCACTCTTTTGGGCGAGCACCTTCGCTCTGAGCCGTTCCCAAATGTCGATGGGAAATTCATCCACGGCTGGAAGTCCGGGAACTAGCGTGACACCTGCACCGGCGTCCAGTGCTCCGAGATCAAACTGTTTGCCTACGCGTTGATCTGGAATCGCTTTCACCCGGGCGGAAATGTGCGGTCGCTGCTCGATCTGCGGCAGTGCTCGCGGTTTATCAGCCGTGAAAAAGGTTTCGGGAAGCGGATGCGCCACAAAGGTTCCCGATCTGGGCTTGGAGCGTAGATATCCTTCTGCGTGAAGCTTCGAGAATGCGAGGTTAACTGTTAGTCTCGAGATGCCCAGGTCATCAGCAAGGATCCGGGACGAAGGAATCCGATTCGCATCGCCAGTGAAACTGCCCGATCGCAATTCATCCCGAATTTGCCGGTATAGTTGATCATGCAGTGGTTCGGCGTCGGAACGGTTGAGCCGAATCATTTCGAATCCGATGATTAAACGTCGCCGTCTCTTTTTGAGAAGCGATTGTCTACGCGCCATAAACCGACCCTGCCCTGTTCCGTGAGTTACTGTGCAGCCTGCATGTGCATTATCAAGAAACAACGAAATCACGTTTGCCGAAGCAAACTGTCATCCCAATCGCCGGCACGAGCCCGAATAGCAACGTAAAACTGGCCTTATCGAAATTCGATAACTGGATCTTGTGCTCTCTGCCACATTGGCCTTTTTGATTTGTTATGTTTATCAAATCGATTGGGATTGGTTTCGTTGGGGTCATGCTCTTTGTCGCAAGCGCAGCAGCCGCGAACGCCGTACTGCAAGGCGTTGTTAGAGATGCCAGGGGGCATCCCATTCAAGGCGTGGATGTTCGAATTGAAGCGAAGAATGGGGACCGATTGTTCACGACGGTTAAAACAGACGAGAACGGTCGTTACATTCTCAAAAGCCTCGCGGCGGGCACTTACCGAGTGACATTGGTTGTCAATGGTGCCTTGAAGACTTCCATCAATAATACGACGCTTGAACCAGGTGAGTCGACACAACTCAACTTCGATCTCACTCAAACGCATGCTTCTGTAACCGTAAAGAAAGGTATACATAGGATTTGGATACCGGCGTTTACGGGAAGTCGTTTGCCAGGCCGCTGGGTTGAAGTTGATGACGGCGGGGCTTGGGCAGCGGAAGCTAGCGCCAACAACGTCGTGCGGATTAGTGGCGAAGAACTTCAACGAACCATTCACAGCCTGGACATCAAGAGGGGGCAATAGCTGAGCCGCAGTCCGCTCGTCACTACGTTTGATACCGCACGGATTCCTTGGGCTGATTAGCCAGGGCCAAAACCAGGCACGCTCCAGTTTGGGGGCGCATGCTTCCTCGTCCGCCAAAGGTTGTTGTCCCGGCGAGGACGTACGTTCACGATTTTGTGTTAGCAGGGCTATTCGCCAGAAGTAAATCGCGTTAGCGGTGGGGGGTAGCCCAAGTACCGATCTGCAATCCAGCCAGCACAAATTCCACCGAAAGGGCGGTTAAAATTATACCCATAACTCGCGTCAGAATCGCTGCACCCTGTTGACCAATCACACGCAGGATCACGTCTGACAGAAGAAGTAACAGATAATTCAACACCAATACGACCAATAGCACTACAGCCGTTTCGGCCCTTTCATGTATCGAATAGATGTCGTTATCAGTTAATAAAATCACGGCCGTAATCGCACCCGGACCGGCTATGGCTGGCACCGCGAGCGGAAAAACAGCCAGGTCCCGACCTTTGTCGACGGAGACGCCGGTCTGCTCAATCCAGCCGAAGACCATCTGTAAACCAAAGACCAACAGGATGAGACCGCCGGCGATTTGTAATGAGCGAAGACGGATTCCCATCGCGTCGAGTACTATTTGGCCAATTACGACGGCAACCACCAGAACGACCGCGGCGTAGAGAGACGCTCGCCAGGCAATTCTTCGGCGTTCGGCGCGATGCATGGCAGCAGTTAGCCCCGCGAACAAGGCGAGATTGCTGATCGGATCAATCGTGGTCCAGATCGTCATGAAATCGCGAATTATTTTCTCAAGCATAGAGTGAATCGCAGCACGTCTCGGAAATTGTCCAGCCTGCTATGCGCAACACCGTTCGGGAACCGAGATTAAGCTCGCGACCTACTCAATCTCGGCAGTGATCTGACCGTTGACGTCCTTTAACGTGACCGTGTCAACGCCTGCCAGCTTCACCTTGTCAAAGGTTACTGAGAGTCCCTCATCGTCTACCAGGTTGAAATCCCAGATTTCTGATTTTGCGTCGTTCTTGAAGCGCACCTGGATCCTTCCCCCAGCAGCCAGTACTTTTTCGTCGGGAAGAATATTTGCGTCCCAATCCTTGTTATCAGACGCAGTGATATAGAGACCTTCAAAGCTTCGCTCGGTCTGATTCACAAGAGTGAAGTCGAGATCTGATGCGAATGCCTTTGCGACGCTCAGGAGAAGGATGAAGAGAAAAAAACGAAATTTCATAACTGAGAGCTATTTCTTCTTTTTCTTCTTGTGAGACGAAGTCTTTTTGTAAACCGTGCGACCATATTGGTCCTTCACCTTTGTTGTCCTGAAGACTTTCTTGCCTTTGTACTTCTTGCTTGTTGAGGTGTAATAGCGTGGTTGCCGGTAGGCTTTAGGCTGGTTGTAGTAGGGGTCGAAGTCGCTCGGATAAGGCCGGTCCCCCACGTACACGACGAGCTCGCCTGGGAGCACCAAAGCCCGGCTTACTTCGGCACAACCCGCGATAATAAAAGTCATGATCACGACGTAGGCGACATGGCGAAAAATCACCCCGCTCGTGTATCAGTAGCGTTTCGGCGAGTCAAAGAAAAATTAGGCGTGCATCCGATTAGCCGCCACGCCAGCCCGTATCCTTCGCGGCCGAAGACAATCTATCTCTTCACTGATCCAAAGAGCCGCAACAGAAAGGGACCAGGCCGATAAGTTTAATCCTGCTCCAGGATTACACGATCAACGACCCGGTTCTGACCTCTTCCGACATAATGGACACGAACCGGAACCCCCACTTTGATTCTCGTTCTCACGGTATTTGGGTCGAGAACCTTCCCGCTCCGGGTCACGTAAGTCACCGTTTTGCCGAACCGATAGTTCACCGGTCCGCTGCTCTCCCTAAGAACGATTGCACTGCCAGGCGTGAACTGAGTGATTGTTCCCGTGCCTTCAGTAGTGGTGGTGGTCGTGCTTGTGCTGGTGGTTGGCGGTCGCTGCTGGGGCACGTCTTGGGTTTTCATAAGCGGTTGCCGTAAGGTCTGTCCCCAGGCGAACGACGCCATTACTGCCAAGGCGATGGTCAAGAGTATTTTTTTCATGGATTTTCCTCTCTAGTTTGGTTGTGGCGGCGACGACTCGTCTGTTCCTGCCAACTTGAGCAAGCCAGAAACGCGCCGCTGGCCGCCGTACTCAATTCGCATTTGATTCCGCTACTGGACGCGATCTTCTTGCAATCATTGAAGCGTGCAACTCGGCTTCAGTGGGCATGCATCTCGATCACGTTCCACGCCCAAATCTTCACCACACGCAATTCGTTCGAAGCCGCCGACACCAGCTATGCATCTCACTGGAGGCCGCTCAGCTGGCTCCCGCGAGATCACAACGTCAACCTCGCTTGCACAATTAAGCAAAGAGTGTAAAAATTCGGCTCTCTCCTCATTGGTACGTTCGATTTCGCACCTCGAGATCCCCGCAGAAAAATTATAAAAGCCGTACTGTATGAAAACGAAAATTAGGAATTTAACCGCCTTCGTTCTGCTCTCGGCAGCATGGCTGACGATGCTGTTTGGGTCACCCAGCGCTCAGCCGAACGGTAACCCTCAGGGCGACCCTGATATATCATTGCCGGGGATGATCTCGGCCAACAGCGACAGCGCAGGCACTCGTACTCGCGCTGACGCGGATTTGCCCAGTGTGCGGTACGGATTGCACATCGATCTGAACCAACCTGGCGTGACCTTGGACCAGATCGATGCGCGTTCGCTCACGCTCGAGCCGAATCAAATAGGGGTAAACAGAAGTGTGGCAGTATCGCCGAACACGAGCGCGCAAAAATTCGTTAATCCAGATGGTTCTCAGATAATTGTGCTAATTATCAAAAGCTCCGGCGCTTCTGGTGTAGGCGCACATTTCCGCAACTTTGCGCTTGCTGACGGCGAGGAGGTATACGTGTACGGCGCCGCCACTAATAGCATCGTTTTTGGTCCGTTTACCGAGAAGGGACCCTGGGGCAGCGGGGAATTTTGGTCTGGCACTGTCGATGGAGACACCGCCGTTATCGAATTCTATAAGAGAACTGACGAAAACGGACAAGGATTTGAGATTTCTGAGATATCGCAC
>DASXOI010000227.1:0-8322 GCA_036494375.1 Candidatus Udaeobacter sp. | reverse complement strand
AAATCGCGATCACGGATTGCCGTCACACCGGCTTAGCATTTGCGTTTTGTCAGCTCACCTGGCAGAACACAGATGAAAACATCTTGTGCCGGCACGTTCGAAAGAAGTGGCGTTTTACTGTTCTACCCGTGGCGGGGTGAGGACTGGAGGCTTTTCATTAACAGTCTCAGGAAAGGTTATGTCACTGCCCTCAATAAATAGTGCGGGACAAAATCTTCGCAGCAACTTTTGTGGTGCAGCATTCCATTCGACCGATATCGGAGATGGTTAGGCTGACTCAATACGGGACTCCCCAATGCTACCTTTCGATCCCTCCATCAGCGCGGATACTTTTCTCCCTGGCGATTCTCTTGGCAGCTTTTTCGGTGTAATTCGCCCTACTGACAATGGCGGGCACGCGCAGCTCGCCAACAACGGCCTGACTAGCAGAAGCGATATTAACGCCCTGATAGCTCTGTTAGTCGCGATCTTTGCCGACAGTGTTATGGAAACGGTGTATTTGTTAAAGCAATAACGTCGACAATTGGATGCAGGTAAAACAAAGGTTAACAGCTCTGTTCCTGTTTCGTTCGCGACAAGCACGAGTGGCAACATCTTTGCAGGAAACTTATGCTGGTAACGGGATTTTTCCGATGAACCGACGATGGCGACGGTGGAATGAAAAAACAACGGACTAATTGCGATCGAGGTGCGGATTATCGCAATGCGAGGACGGATTCACGATTGATTTTCACATATTAACGCAGCTAATCTCATTTTCGCCGGTAATTACTGGCGGGCGCGGCATGTTTGGCTCGACCGACAGTAGGTCGAATCGGCAGCGCCTGTTTTGCGCTTTATGAAAGCGGCTCTAGCTATGCGAATTTGGTTACATGTTCGCAAGAGCGGACTTTGTCAGCGACCTGCTGGCGCCTGCCGCTCTGCTACCATTATGAAGAAAGTCGCGCGAGTAAATCCGGTCGAGCTATCTTTGCCGAAACAGCAGGATGCGGAAAAGGCGTGCATCACTCCACTGACAATGGAGACAGTTGGACGCTTGCCGACATAGGTCTGACATCAACCAATGTTGCGCCGCTGGCCGTTAATGGCAGCAACGATCACGTCTTCGCCGGAACACGTTCCATCATCGAAAAAGATAGATTTCAATCCACTGATAACGAAGAAAATAAAGGCTTCACACCACTTGAGGTAAAGAGCGTGGTGCTTAACGCAATTTTCGAGGCACGACTGGCGGGGTGTTCGGATCAATGAATGACGCGGATTATTGAAGTATCGTGAGTAGCGGATTTGCGCGGTCGGAAATATTTGGGCTGGGCGGTAACGACCAGCGGGATTGCCTCCGGAGGATTTGTTATACCAGAACTGCTAGCGGCGGTGTATTTCGCAACATCTGCTCCACTGCCGCCGGTGCGGGAGAAGACCTCCTCCGAAGCGGGCACCGCGGCCCTGAGAGCTCGCTGATTTCTGCGGGCACAACACGTGCGCCTCGTTAATCTATTCTCCGTCGGGTTTTTCCAAACTGCGCGTATCTCATCAAGAGCCGTACGCATTACGGGGACTCGCGAATCAACGCGAGTCCCCGTAGAAACGACTCTTAAACGCAAGCCTTACGGCCGAGGCGGCGGTGTGGGACGCGGCCTGGGCGTCGGCGAATGCCTCGGTCCTGGGGTGGCCGTAGCAGTTGCGGTAGGCGTAGCAGATACGCTAGCCGTGGCAGTAGCAGTAGCAGTAGCCGTCGCGGTTGCCGTTGCCGTCGCGGTTGCCGTAGGTGTCGGCGAGGGCGACCCGCAAGGACTCACAGGGCAATTGAAGATTTCCATAGAGGCGATTATGGCTAGGCCACTATCGTAGCCGCCTGCTTTCCAGATATGATTAGTGCCATCAGTGTCGGCTGCGAAGTTACGCCCAGCAATTGCGAATGGAGTACCCATCGACCATGTATTGCTAGCCGGATCGTAGATCTGCACCTCATTAGTTGGGGCGTTAAAATTCCCACCCAAAACATACATCAGGTTACAGAAGTTGACTGCCCTGGTGTTGCTTGTGGCATCGGGTATCTGGGCAATCGTGGAGATGGAATCAGCCACTGGGTTATAGACGAAGGAGTTTTGAGTATCGGTGAGAACACCACCGGTGATATCAGCACCGCCACCTGTGTAAATTAGACTTCCGATGGTGGTAGTCGGTATGTAGCCAAGTGGAACTGGCAGGACGGCAGCCTTCTGCACCCAGCCGGCGGGATTGGGCGTAAACTGCCAAATCTGGTTAGTCCCGAGCCCATTAGGAATGTCGAAGCCGCCCAAAATGACGAGCGTGTTGTTGAAAACAGTGAAGCCACCAGGCAGAACGCCCGCGTCGCCAGGCGGCCAGTTACTAGAAACTGTGGTGATGCTGTCAGCAATTGGGTTATAACGGAAGACACGACCGGTCGTGCCCTGGGTGGTGAAATTGGAACCGCCGACGCAGTAAATGTATGGTGTCCCAGAGTCAGTCAGTACGCCGCAAGCCATATTGTTCGTAATGGCGTCGGGGTAAGTGGCTGCCTTGGTCGTCCACATGTTGCTGCCAGGATCGTACTCAAGTGGATGAGTGAGCTCGACATTATTGACGTCGCGGCCGCCCATTACGTAAAACTTCCCGTTGGCAGGGAAAAAGACGCCAACCGGGCGGGTATCGGCCGTCGGCATGTCCGGGCCGGCCGCCCAGCTGCAGGAAGATGGGGTAGCGGTCGCTGTAGGAGTAGGAGTTGGAGTACCACCGCCTACGAAATTGAACTTGCCGACACGCGTGTGCCAGAGGCCGCTTTGGGCATATTGGTTCACATGGTAGAAGGACATGCCATCAGAGGGATCGACCTCTGTTCTCGTATAATCACCCCAGCGGACGCCACTGTGGAATCCCACTCCCGGAAACATGACGGCTTCTCCTTGCGCAAGGTTACTTGGCGGGTCAGCTGCGAAACGTCCAGCGTACCGGATATCAGGGAAGATTGTGGTGCTGGAAGTGGAATAACCTATGACCGTGTTTCCGCTTTGATCCACAGCTATACTGGGCATCCAGCGCCATAAACCATCATTGGTGTTGGTCCAGGTTTGCTGCTGGAGAGCAGTAGCGGGGAACGTACCGCCGGTAACATCGAATTGATACCAGCGAACGCCCGTCGGACCAGTGCAGTTCGCATCGGTGCAGACGCTGCTATCCGCCCATAACGATTCGGTGCCGCCGTGGTTCTGATAAACCACCGGCGTCATGATCTTATCCCCCAAAGTATCTAGCTTTGTCGCAGTCCCCTGCTGCGGGACAAGGTCGCTGGTCGTGTTTGTAAAGGCGTCAATGAACCCGCTGACTGTGATCTCGGCGTTCGGAGTGTGACTGGCGCCGACGCCAAATGTTGAATTAGCCGGCGTGGCAAAATCGACATGAAAGAAGCGGGCATGGACCTGGGTCAAGGTCACCCCGCCGCTGGCCGGGCTATCGATAGCCAGCACCATTTCATTCCTTCCCGCAGGCGCCGGATCGCCGAAGGGTTTCGCGGTCGCGGCGACGAAGCTATAGGAAGCGCCCACATCGGCTGCGGTGAGTCCAAAGCTGATGGCATTGGCCGGACCGCCGGTGAGCATGCTAGCGCGGTCAAGAGCATAAACGTGGACGCCGTTGAAGGTAGTCGGGCTACTGAACGTGTTGACCGTGAAGAAATAGGCGTTTTGAGCTGGGCTTCCGCCAGAGTTCCACAAGGCGAACTTGGGATAATCGCCGATGTACGTTGGGTGCGCCGGATCAATCTGGATGGCATATAGAAACCAGCCGCCGCTAACCGGGTCGTTAGTCTGAGAAACACCAATGCACTGCCAGAACGAACTGCCGGGGAAAGAGGGAAAGGCGAAATCGCTGATCAACCAGCGGTCAGCGGCCGGATCATAAACAACATAAGGGTCTCCGTCATTGGCGTTGGTGCAAGGAGTGCCAGTCAAACCCGAAAAGAAAGAATTGAAACTGGTAGGGCCCGACAGGGTATTACCCGTTTTGTCATAGATCTTGATGTTTTCGTTGATCGCTTCAATGTAATGATTTGGGCCGACATCCCCCTCGCTGTCACTCGGTTGACAACCGCAGGTGTCGGGATTCCCCTCGAATGTGAACAGTGGCCCGGGCATCGTCGGGGTCGGGCGCCAGAGACTTTTGAGCAGGTTCTGGACGTACGCCGAACCGGAGGCTCCGGATCCTGAATGGGCATTTGTTTGATCTGTCCCGTTGTGTGGGTAACGCATCAGCCGTCTCTCTTCGAACTCCGCCTTCGGTGCGACGTAAGGAAGCTTTCGCAAGTCCTGGTCGAGCCGAACCGGACCGACCATTTGCACAACGTCGGGATTCTGTGTGCCGGGGGCGTCCTGCTTTGTAGCGGAGCGATTGGCTTGTTGGACAGGCTTTGTGTGATTTCCCTGGGCGAATAGCGCCACAGCGACGCCGAGAAGGCAAAGCACAGAAGCAGTTAAAATGCGAAGATTAAAGAATGCAGATTTTGAAGTGGATTTTTTTTTCATGAATGAAGTGGAGTTGTTCCCTCTCCGGTGAAACCCGAAGATGGTGACCGGAATCCTAACTGAGACAGAGGAATTTTGTCAATGATTATTTTACTTCTGCGTGAATTCTGGAGTTCCGCTCTTCGTTCACCGCTCACTGAGTAGCTTGCGCAGTTAGCATTGGCCCGGGCGTCGGGGTCGCAGTTGCGATTGGTGTAGCCGTTGCTGTAACAGTCGCAGTGGCCGTTGGCGTGGCTGTTGCTGTAGCTGTGGGAGTTGAACTCGGAGCTACCGTTGCTGTAGCCCTCGCGGTGGCGGTTTGCGTGGCTGTTGCGGTCGTAGTTGCTGTTGCGTGTTAAACACCTAACAAATCAATGCTTAACATCGTGTGCTGCCGGCGAAAAATCGTATGAGCGACGAGCTTCACAGATTTCGCGCCGGCGGTCCGTCATAGCCGTGGTTAACGGGATCGATGCGGCGCATCGGTTTCTCGCGAGTTTGTTCTTCGATTACATGCGCGATGAGTCCGGGCGTGCGGGCGATCATGAATATCCCATTGAACGCCGCGGTATTCATTCCCAGGTCGGCGAGAATGGCGCCGATCGCGCCGTCTACATTAATCGGGAGCGATTTCTTCGCATCGGCAAAGGCTTTCTCAACTGCGCGTGCGGTCTGCATATGCACGCCTTCCACACCGGCTTCGCGCGCAAGGTCGAACAAACGCGCAGTACGCGGATCTTTGGTGTGCACGCGATGACCAAACCCGGACATGCGTTCACCTGCTTCGCTCATTGTGTGAAGCGTGCGCGTCGCCGCCTCCTCCAGCGAAATAGAGTCGCGCGCCGCGCAATCGGCGATTGCTTTGAGTTGGCGGGCACAATCTTTAATCGCGCCGCCGTGATGCCGATTGATGGACATGACTCCGGCCGCGACCGATGCGCTCAATGTCGCGCCAGTAGATGCAACGGTGCGCGCAGTCAATGCGCTGGGAGGGGTTGCGCCATGATCAATCGACGAGACTAAAATTGCGTCCATCAAACGCGCGATCGCCGACGATGGCAATTCCCCGACCAAGATTAAATAGACCGCCGCGCCAAAAGATACGTTACCCATGAGTTTCGCGATGTCGTAACCGCGCACCGCCACTTTGTTAGGCTCGATCCGCGTAATGCCGCTGTGCCACACGGCCTTTTTGTCAGCTTCGCTCATGAGACTTTGACCTTTCATTTGCGCCAGACTCGTTACCACCGCGTCCGGCAATTCGCCAAACGCGTCGACCACGATCGCGCACGCTTCGCGCAGTGCTTTCACTTTGCCCGCATGTGTACCGCGCCCGCCTTCGATGATCGCACCCGCGTGGCTAAAACGCGTGCCTTCGCGCGCTGCTTTGCCACCGATGTAAGCGATCACCGGCTTGGTGATTTTTCGATCGGCAACCAGCTGCGCTAATTCCTCCTCCTGAGAGGAACCGATTTCGCCGAAGATCACGATGACTTCGGTGAGCGAGTCGGCTTCGAACATCAATGCCGCATCAGGAAGACGAATTCCAATCACAGCGTCCCCGCCGATATGCACGATGCTTGAAATTCGCACGCCGGCTTGTCCCAGATAATAACCGGTGCTCGACGCCATCCCACCTGAACGACTGATCACGCCGACGCCTTTCGGGAGTCCGGGCTTAAACCATTGCCGCGCGCTTTCCGCGCGACCGCCGATCATGCCCACGACCGCCTTGCCTGGACTCAACGCCCCCAGCGTATTCGGTCCGAGAAACATGGCGCTGTTCGCTTTCGCCGCCGCGGCTATCTGCATTGCGTCCCACACTGGAACGCGATCGGGCACAAGCACCGCTAGTTTGATCCCCGCTTCAATCGCCGAGATCGCAGCATCTTTTACACCGGCGGCGGGCACAAACACGACCGAGACATCGATATTGCCTAACGAATTCACCGCTTCCTGCGGCGTGTTGAATACTGGAACGCCAAGCACGCTCTGTCCGCCTTTGCCTGGCGTGACTCCTCCCACCACGTTCGTTCCGTAATCGCGCATTAACCGCGTGCGCGCCCGGCCTTCGCGTCCAGTAATTCCCTGCACCAGCACGCGCTTTTTCTCGTCAATCAAAATCGCCATTACTGTGCGGCTCGAAAAACTGTCAGCGATCCGTCTTTTCCGCTTCAAGCAGGATATCATCTATTCGTGCTTTCAACGGAGGCAGCTTGCTCTGCACGATGTCCCACAAGATTTCGTCATCGACGTTGTCGTATCCGTGGATGAGTCGGTTACGCAATCCGATGATGCGATGGAATCCGGGAATCTGCGCAGCGAGCGAGGTTTCTGCGGCTCCTGCTTTGTTCAAAGCTTCACCGATGATTTCAAACTGACGCTCTACTGCTGAACGGAGTAGACGATCACTTTCGTAAGTCGTGAAGTCTGTACCGGCAACGAACTCTGCAATCGCTTCACAGGCGCTAAGCACGTCAAGCAGCCGCTTCTTGGGTTCGTTCGTCATACACGATCTGCCGCGCAGCTTCGACTTCGCGTCGAAAATATGGATTGCGAATGGAGCGCTCGGTAAGCAGATCGATTCTGCGACCGAGAAGCTTCTCGATTGCTGCGGCAAAATCGAAGTAGCGATCGGCGTAGGTGCCGGGAGTCTTATCTGCGAAGCTGACAATAAAATCGAAGTCGCTTTTCGCCGGATCGAAATCCTCGCGAACCGCGGATCCAAATACCTCTAGGCGTCGCACTCCGAAGCGGCGGCACACTTCAGCCAACTTGCCTTTGTTTTTCTCAAGAACAGAACTCATCGTTTCCAGTCCTGCCGAAGTTCGGGATGGCTACAGAACACAAATCTTTGTAGAGACCAAGCAAGTGTTCTTCTAAATCCCCAACCGAATTTCCTTGCGTAACATAATCGGGATACTGGTCTAAATATCCCAACCACATATCTCCATCTTGCCAATATGTGAATCCGAGTGATCCCATATTTGGAATGGTAGCGATATAAAACTAACGGGTCAATTTGAGGAGCCCATCGGCACGCCCGATCAGTTCATCTAATCCCGGAACATCAAGTTCCAGGTAGAAGCCTTCGATGCCAGCGAGACGGCATTCGACGTCGCAGGCGAGCAACTCCGAATCTTTGGTGGCAAATTCTTCATTGCGTAACGCTGCTGTCGGCGCACCGTCGCGATCGACGATCAGTCCGCCGGAGTGCGTTTCAACTCCGGCGCGGATCTCCGGCCAACGCGCGGTGTCGATCCAGACACGGCCATTTTTTACATCGAGCTTTGTGGCGGATGGATCTTTGACAAACTTTGGCACTCGCGGCGCGCGTGGTTTCCATTTTTTGCCTTCGCCGGCGACGAGTTCTGCAAAACGCGCGGCGATAAACGCGGGCGTGTCGGTCTTACGATAGCCTTCGACCGGCGCATGCAAGAGCTTTGACATGCGATGCAAGATCTCCACCGCTCGATCTTCGGTGTTCCCGCCGAGACGAATCACCGCTGGGGTATCGAGATCGAGCTCCCAAAAGGCCTTCGCCAAACCGTACGCCGACCAGAATTGTTCCTGGCTTGCAACGCCGGAGCCGGAACCGAAATAACCCACCAGATCGTATTGGGCGAGAATGATTCGCGCCGCCCGATACACCTTTGACGCGGATGGATTCCCGCTCGTATCCGTGAAGTTGGCGATCGTAAACCCGGCGTTCACGATCGCATCCATCGACATCATCGAGCCGCCGCCGCCTGCGCCGTGAAATCCTACCAGTCCCTTGGATCCTTCCGGTGCCGCCGTTGCC
>DASXOI010000226.1:0-2114 GCA_036494375.1 Candidatus Udaeobacter sp. | reverse complement strand
GGGATTCAATTGAAGTTGCGGCTCGATGCGAACAACAAATTGGCCGGCAATTTTGAGCAGGCCGGAAATAGCGCACCGGCGTCGCTACAGAAGACGGGACCACCGCAGGTTGAGTATCCGCCAAGGAACACGCCAGTGGCGAAGGAGCTCGAAGGCGAATGGAAAGGCGATTACGAAACGCTTGGGTACACCCGCCATGTGTCGATCAAATTTGCGAATCATCCGGGTGGCGCGACGGCGGAGTTTGTGATTATCGGGAGGAAGCACAACGTGCTGCCAGTAGATCTTGTTATGCAGGAAGACGATCTGGTGACGGTCGATTCGCACGAGATGGGATTCACCTTCGAAGGGCGACTTCGAGATGGAAAGCTTACAGGTGCAATTCGGCAGTCCGCGATTGAAACCCCACTTGTTTTAATACGCGCAAAATGACAAACAAAATTTCAGGGATTGTCGTTTTGCTGGTCACCTTTTGCACAGCGACGGTGATCGACGCGCAATCGATGTTTCGTGGTGATGCAATGCACACCGGGACTTATGCTGGGCCGGCGCCGCGACAATTCCATCGCGTGAAATGGAAATTTCCAACCGGCGATCGCGTAATCTCGTCGCCGGTCTTCAAAGATAACGTGATCTACTTCGGCGGAGACGACGGGAATGTTTACGCGGTCCACGCTGTGACCGGGCGTCAAATTTGGAAACGGGCGACGAATGGACCGGTGCCGGCTACGCCGGCGATTGCCGACGGCACGGTTTACATTGGCAGTTACGACGGAAAATTTTATGCGTTCAACGCGCAGACCGGCGCGGTGAAATGGAAGTTTGCGACTGATGGTGAGCGCCGGTTTGAAGCAAAAGGCTTGCACGGAATGCAACCGAAAAACCAGACGATCGCCGACCCGTTTGACATTTTCCTCTCTAGTCCAGTCGTGGCGAATGGCGCCGTTTATTTCGGCAGCGGAGATGGAAACCTTTATGCGCTCGACTCGGCCACCGGCGATCTGCGTTGGAAATTCAAAACCGGCGACGTTGTGCACGCCTCTCCCGCGCTCGCGGACGGCGTTTTATTTTTCGGAAGCTGGGATAGTTATTTCTATGCCGTGGACGCTGCGACAGGAAAAGAGAAATGGCGTTTTCACGGAGGCGAAGACCCAACAATGCACAATCAGGTCGGATTTCAGTCTTCACCTGCGGTGGTGAACGGAACGGTTTACACCGGCTGTCGTGACGCGAATCTGTACGCGCTCGATGCAGCAACCGGCAAAGAGAAATGGAAATTTTTTAACGACCTGAGCTGGGTAATTACATCGCCAGCTGTTGCTGACGGGAAAGTGTTCTTTGCTACATCGGACTCAAGTTTGTACCACGTTGTTGACGCAAACACCGGAAAGCCCATCATGCGTCAGCAGGGAAAAGCATTCGTGTTTTCGTCGCCGGCAGTCGCTGGCGATGTCGTTTTCATCGGTGTTCTGAACGGGACGTTGGAAGCGCGCGACGCAAAAACTGGTGATCTGCTCTGGGATTTTCAGGTCGAGAAGTCCAAGCAAAATAAAGCTTGGGTGCTTACCGGTGATCGAAAGTTTAATGTGCCCTTTCTCTATCATTCCAACTGGCGTGAAGCGCCGCTTGTGGCAACCGATCAAGAAATTCGGATCGGAGGAATTTATTCTTCGCCACTTGTTGTGAATGGAGTCGTTTACTTCGGCAGCGCGGACGGATTTGTCTACGCCTTGGAGTAGCTCTCGGTCTTGTCGCGCGCACCTGCTTCCGCAACGTGTGCTCACTTGTCATTCCGAGCGAAGTCGAGGAATGGAGCGAGTGGGACGAGCGACATAGACGGTTGCGCCGCGAGGGTAGCGGCGAGAGAGTCGGGAGACGAACGAGTCAATTCTCTCGATGTAAATGACGCAACTTTCTCCAACTCCCATTAAGAAAGCATTGCAGAGTGCTGCGCCGATCGATGCGGTTCGCGTGCAGGGCTGGGTGCGCACGCGTCGCGATTCGAAGGATTTTTCCTTTATCGAGCTGAACGACGGCTCATCTTTGGGCAATATTCAGATCATCGCGAAGAAGGATGCGCTGCCCAATTACGCAGACATCCAACGGCTCAACAC
>DASXOI010000225.1:0-9581 GCA_036494375.1 Candidatus Udaeobacter sp. | reverse complement strand
TGTTCAAATTCATGCTAGGCTTATAATCCCAGCGCAGCCATTCGTCATTCGGATTTCATTCTCAACAATGAATCAAACCACTCTCGTTAAAGTTGCCGAGCGGCTGGAAGGTTTGGCAGGCAAACTTCCCGAAAAAATTCGTCGGCCAGTGCTGCGTGAATTGGTACCGCTAAAGGAATTATTTCTTCAACAGCGGCGACCGCGATTTCTCTTCATCGGGTCGAGCAAAACGCCGATGCCAGAAATCATCGATCTGCTTTTTGCTCCGGACTCGCACGAGGGGATGAACGTTACCCTTACCCCGGTGCATCGGTGGACCGAGTGGACAATTGCCGGCCACGGAACCGTCTCGATTCTGGACGCGCGCGATGCCGACGATTCTGCCCAAACGCAAATTGAAGAAGAACTCAGGCGCGAACCTGCCGATGTCGTCTTCTTTTTCGACGACGGCGAGGCGAATTTGAATGGAACGATCGACGTCCCAGCGGGCGAGACGAAAATCATTGGGCTTTCGCTGGGATCTGCGAGACGAGTGACGGAATTAGAGCAGGCGCTCAAGACACAGCGGCGTGTCCGCGATCATTTGCTCAGCGTGATTCGCATCCCGGAACGACAATCCGTAGAAACGCGACGTCTGATGACGCTGCTTGCCGCAGAGCTGCCGAACCAGGCGAAGATCGAGATGATTCGGATCTCGCGCGATCGCCAGGCACAGCTTCACGTCGCGCAAATGTTGGTAAAATCCACGACCGCGATCTGCGCCGCGATCGGTGCGCAACCAATTCCGTTAGCAGACATGCCGGTTCTCACCGCGCTGCAAGTGTTGATGGTCTCGGGAATCATGTACATCAGCGGAAGGGAGCGAAGCTTGCGGGCTGCAACTGAGTTCATGGCCGCACTAGGAGCAAACGTTGGCGTGGGCATGCTACTTCGCGAGGGAACGCGCGCGATGCTGAAGTTTTTCCCTGGGTGGGGCAACGTTGTTTGCGGCATGGTCGCGGGCGCGGGCACGTATGCGGTTGGTCGCGCCGCAACGGCATACTTTCTCGAAGGCGCTTCGCTAAAAGAGGCGAAACAAACGTACCTCAAGAGCCGAAGAAAAGGGTCGCGTCGCGCGCTGCCCTCGTATGAATAGGGAAGCTGTCGTGGGCTATTGCCTGCGGCGGATCCGGCGCATTCGGTCATCGTCGAAACGGGGCGTGAATAACTTGTGAACAAGTCCGCTGTTTCGACACATTTTATTTACAGAATTTTGTGAACACGCCTGCGAGTTTTCCTTGCTGCTTCGTGCGGCACGGACCGTATGTATGAAGCTTTCAGAGATACACGTGACGCTCGAAGAAATCGGCGTCTCGCCGGCCAAGGCTCTCGGTCAAAACTTTCTGCACGATCAAAATCTCGCTCGCTGGATTGTCGATCAGGCGCAAATCACTGCGAACGATTATGTAGTCGAGATCGGACCTGGCTTGGGCGCGTTGACCAGATTTCTTCTGGAAAAAGGAGCGCATGTTCTGGCGATCGAAAAAGATGCGCGACTTGCAAAATTTCTTCGTTCGCGCTTCGCAGATGAGCGACTTGAAATCGTCCACACTGATGCGCTGAAGTTCGATCCACGCACTTTGTTTGCTCATCACCGTGTGAAATTAATTGGGAACCTGCCGTACAATATTTCGAGTCCGTTACTCGCGAAATTCCTTGATCAACCAAGTCCTATATCCCTGTGTGTGTTGACATTACAGAAGGAAATGGCCACGCGACTTTCCGCGGCACCGTGTACGCATGACTACGGAGCGTTGACGTTGCGCGTGCAGTTGTATCATCGCGTGAAGTATTTGCGCACCATTGCTGCAACTGTTTTTCTTCCGCGACCTGAGGTCGATTCTGCAGTAGTGCGACTCGAGCCGCGCGACCCGATTGAATTGCCCGAGCACGACGATGAATTGCTTTTGAAACTAATCCGGATCGGATTTTCTCAGAGACGAAAACAGCTCAGGAAATTGCTGCAGGAATACGCTCGCGACTGGCACGCGCTCGCGAGCTGTCTGAATATCGATCCGAAGGTACGAGCGGAAGAATTATCTTTGCTGCAGTGGATCGCCCTTGCGAATTGTATCGCGCCACCTCCTTGCAAGGGGATGGCCGCCAACCCTAACGAACAGTTCCCGGTGGTCGATGAAAATGATGAAGTCAGGGGGCATGCCACCCGAGCTGAAGTGCATGGGAATAACTTGCGCCATCGCGCCGTTCATATCCTCATTTTCAATCTCGTCGGGGATCTTTATTTACAGCAACGCTCCCGCTGGAAAGATCGGCATCCGTTGAAATGGGACTCGAGCGCTGCTGGGCACGTGACTGCCGGAGAAAATTACGATGAAACAGCGCGGCGTGAGCTAAAGGAGGAGTTAGGTGTTGATGTTTCGCTTGAAAGAATCTTCAGGCTCACCGCTTCATCGCGCACTGACAACGAGTTTATTTGGAGCTACCGCGGCGTAGTTTCCGAGGATCCTGCCCCTAACAAGTGTGAAATTGAGAAAGGCGTATTTTTTGCGCCGGCTGTGATTGATGGCTGGACGTCGGCGAGACCGGACGATTTCGCGCCCGCATTTCTAGAATGCTGGAAAGCGTATCGCCAGAAAACGAATTCCGGGAGCGAAGAATCTATTCGCCCAGAAACTTTCTCCGTGGCAAACGGCGCAGCATCGACTTCTTGAACTTTCGGGCGGCGCGTCGTGCGGCTTGTTTTCCGCCAAATACGTTATCGCTGAACATCTTCGTCACCACACGATCGCCGCGTAGGAAGTGGACCTGAAAGCCATGTGTCTGCTTCGCTGCGCGCGATTTCGTGTCGATACGGCGGATGTTTTCTTCCGATTGAGGATTGGGACGTTTTCGTCGTGGCATAATGACTAATAACAAACTAACAAGTCATTGCGAGATTTCAACGAGTCAGTGAAGAGCGCCGTGCAGCATGTCCGGCGACGGCAAATTCCAAGCGCGCCATTTATTTTCGTATTCCCCGGCAGGCAGCAGGGCATAGCAGGGATGTCGCTGTGTTCGCAACCAGCTAATCATTTTCACGAGGTTATCTTCGGCCATGGTGGTGCAGCCGGTGGTCGCTCTGTTCACGCCGCGCCGGATATGAAAAAAGATGGCGCTACCCGCTCCGGGCACCGGCGGATCAGAATTGTGCCGGATCTCGACCAGCCAATGATAGGCAAAATCTCCGGAGCGCATTTTTTCGTGACTGTAATTGTCCGGTGGATTCTTCGGATCAATTACGATGTGTCGATTGTAATTTGGCGATCGCGGATCATCGCTCCAAATGTCTGCATCGGTGACTTGATGATACGGATAGTCGCCGCCGGATGGCAGGTGCGCGTCGTATCCGAACACTTGTCCGATCGCGAAAATTCCCGCCGGCGCGCGGCCGTCTCGTTCTTTTTTGCGAAGGCCTGGCTCGTTTTGACCTGCGACCCCCGTTCCCCAGGCGAGACCATTCTTGCCGAACAAGACGGGAAACGGTCCGCCTGCCACCTTCCAATCACCTCCCCGCGGACGCTCGAATAGTCGCAGCTCGCCGCGCATCGAATTCCAGGTCGGTGCGATTCCCAGGATGAGCTGTGTGCAATCCTCGGGAACCCCTTCGGCGAATGTATTGATGCTACCGAGCGCCAACAGGCAAATCACGAATCTCCAGACGGGTTTTCCTGACCGCAGTGTAATGATCGACATAGTTTGTAAAAGCAAGTCACCTTAGCTGTTACGGGATGTGTTTCCACATCCGCTGCAACGCTGCGCAACGATTGTTTTTTGTCGGCTCGCACTAGGTTGAGCCTAAACTTTTACCGCTTATGAAAACATTATTTTCACTCCGAGCCATCATGGCCATTTTGGGGTTAGCCGTCGCTTCTACTTTCGCCCAAAGCACTACCAGCAGCACCAGTTACATTGAGACGAGCAAGTTCATTGGCAGGCCAGTTAAGTCCGCCCAAGGCGATGAAATCGGCACGGTCAAAGACATCGTGCTGGATCGCAACACAGGGTGCCTGGCTTATACGGTCCTTTCCACTACTGGCGGAGGCGGCGGTGCGCAGGTCAGTGGAGGCGGCAAAATGGTTGCTGTCCCGTGGTCCGTCTATTCGCCGTCAGCCGATACGAACGTTCTCACAGTGACTGTCGACAGAGATCGCATCTACAATGCGCCAGCATTCGACTACGCTCGCGTCGAAGAATATTCCCGCCCTGACTACATTAGCCACGTGTACAGCTATTACGGGGTAAGCCCGGGCGTAGGAGTCGGGGTCGGAGTTTCCGGCGGTACTTCAACGACGACCACCGGCGCAACCACGACAGGCGCGACGTCGACGACTGGCGGAGCAACAGGCGCGAACACAACGTCAGGCACAGCAGCAAGGCCGGCGGCAGGTGCATCGGTGGGAGGATCGCCTGCTCCCAACGCCACAGAAGGCCGAAGAGCACACCCGGGAGCGGCCGCGGCCGCGGGGGCAGCGGCGGCCAGAGCGCGTGAAACGGCTACTCCAAGCCATTCGGGCCGAGCCGGTACTTCGCCTTCCAAAGAACGAACACCGAGTACAAAACAAAAGCAGGAGAAGACGCCGAGTAGTCGCAGCGATGCCGAACGCAGCGAAAGCGGAACGCAATCTGAAACGTCGCCGAAAACTGAGCGAGCTCCATCGGAAGGAGCTGCCACGGGCGAGAAAACAAAGGGATCAAGTCGGGAGCGGTCGCGAAGTCGCGAAGGCACGAGTCCACCGGAACGACAACAAGAATAACCAATTTGAACTGAGCAAATCAGCCCGGCACTTGAGCGCCGGGCTTTTTTGCACTCCGAATGGTAACTAAGTGTTTCTGCTTTCTGCGGCGGCTGTATCAGACGGCAGGTATTTTACTCCGAGCAGCCATACCAATCCCGAGGCGAGAATAATTCCGGACACAAATAGAAACGCGATATGCATGTTCGCGTGTCCGCCAATGTAACCGAGCAGCCAGAACGCCTGTACATCGCCGAATGCATGGATCACGAAAATATTTGCAGCAAAAGCCGTCGCGCGCACGGCCGGCAGCGAAACATTGGCGAGAGCGGTGTTTGACGGACCGGTGTTCAAAAACAGGCAAAAGATTGCCAGGAACATCGTGATCCAGGCAGCAGGAAACGGAATATACAGAGTCGCAACGAAAAAAGGACACGCCATGAGCATTCCTATTCCTGAGACCCAGAAGTAGGAGCCGGGGAACCGCGAGCGGAATCGATCGGCGATGATTCCTCCGAGTATCGTCGCGACGAGGCCGGCGACTACCGTAATCAGGCCAAAAATCGTCATACCGACAGCGGGACTTTGGTCGCGATAACGCAGATAGGCCGGTACCCAGAAACCCAAACCGCCTGTGACAAAAGTCATCAATGTCATAGCGATGCAGTTGATTAGGTAAGAACGTGTGCGGAACAGGTTCAGGTAGTCTCGTATGCTGCGGCGCTGTGATTTTCGTCCCCGATTATCTGCTGCTACGCGCGGATCGCGTTGCCAGAAACACAAAAGCCCAAGCAACAAACCCGGTGGTGCCACGAGATAAAATGCCCAGCGCCAGCCAAAATGAGCGCCGATCAATCCCCCGATCACATAGCCGAGCGCGCTCCCAACTGGAATCGCTGCGCAAAAGATCGCCATGACGCGACCCCGCGTTTCAATCGGGAAGAGATCGGACAAGATCGTTGGCGCCGCAGGGCCGTAACCGCCTTCGCCAATCCCAACAAAGATCCGAGTAGCGAACAATATCCCGAACGTCGCGGCTAGACCTGACGCGCCGCTGGCTAGACTCCACAAAACCACAGCAGAACCGACGATGATCCAGCGCGAGAACCGATCGGCAAGCAAACCCAGAATCGGCGCGCTGATCATGTAAGTCACGAAAAAGGCGTCACCGAGCAGACCGGTCTTGGTCATGGCGTGTACGTCGTCAGCTGCGAAAAAAGTGGCGCGAATATCAGGTTCGAGCGCCGCTAGAATTTGCCGGTCGATGTAATTGAAAAGATTAATCGCCAGGAGCAGAAAGAGTGCGGTCCGCGCGCCGCTCAGCGGTTTTATCCCTGCAGCTTGCATCAACAATCGCTGATTGCAGTTTGACGCTCGGCGATTGTAAATCATAAACGATGGAACGAACCCAGCTCTTAAATGGCGCTGTCATGTTGAGCGAAGCGAAACATCTCTGATTGGTTTCCGTGGGGATCGGTGCAGAAATGTCCAGAGATTCTTCGCTTCGCTCAGAATGACACAGACGATGACTTCCAAAATGTCCGCCGCAGAACGTCTGCTCTATTTGTTAGGCCAGCGATTGGTGCGCTGCTTTTATCGCGTCACTCCGCTCGGTCTGGAAAATCTGCCGGCCGGCGGCTTTCTTCTTGTGCCGAATCACATCAGCTGGGTGGACGCCCTAGTCCTGCAGCTCGCCTGCCCACGACCGATCCGCTACGTCATCGACCAGGAATATTATCACAAGCGCATGCTGCATCCGATTCTGCGCACGATTGGTTGCATCCCGATCAGCAAGCGCCAGTCGCATAGTGCGGTTCGCGTCGCTGCGGAAAAAATCGCCGAAGGCGAAATCGTCTGTGTGTTTCCGGAAGGCGAATTGGAACGGAGGGGGACTCTGTTGCGTTTACAGCGTGGCTATGAAGTCATTGCGCGGCACGCGAAGGCTGAGGTCCTCCCCGTATGGCTCGATCAACTCTGGGGATCGATCTTTTCCTTCCAAGGCGGGAAATTTTTCAGGAAATTCCCGAAGCGAATCCGATACCCCGTTACGGTGGCGTTTGGAAAACCACTTGCGGCAAAAACAGCCGACGTCGCGACGGTGCGCGAGGAGTTGCTCAAGCTGGGCGAATTCTGCTTCAGTCGCCGGACGTCATTGGATCGACATCTTGCCGAAGACTGCGTTCGTGGGTTGAAGCGGAGACCATTCGCGACAGCGGTGGTCGATGGCATCGATCACACGCAACTGAGCCGCGGAAAATTACTCGGCGCAGCCGCAGCGTTCAGTCGTTATTTGCGAAAGGAATTTTCTGACGAACGAATCGCGATCGTTTTGCCGGCGAGCAAAGGGTCGATGGTTGCAAACCTGGCAGTGATGCTGGCGAACAAAGTTCCTGTGGATCTAAATTTCACGATAGGACGCGCAGCCAATGAATCCTGCTGCAGGCGAGCCAATCTCCGGGTTGCAATTTCAGCGACGCCATTCATCGAACGGCTGCGGAAATCTGTAGCTGCGACGCCTTCGTCGCAGAACCTCGGCGGCGAGGGCGCCGCCGCCACAAAAGATTTTCCATGGCCCGACCGCGTTTTGAAGCTGGACGAGCTGCTCCCGCGGATGAAGCGACAAATTGTTCTGTGGTGGATCATGTCGACGATTCTGCCCGCGAATTTGCTTTTGCGGTTATTGAACGTCCCGAAAAAGGGCGGGCATGCCGAAGCAGTGTTGCTTTTCACCAGCGGAACCACTGGCGAACCCAAAGGCGCAGTAATGAGTCACCGCAACGTCCTGGGAAACGTCTCGCAATTTCGGGAACTGCTCGATGCCAGGAAAACGGATGCGATTCTGGCGTCGCTGCCGTTCTTTCACACGTTTGGATCGACGGTCACACTTTGGTATCCGCTCATCGAAGGTGTGTGCATCGTTACTTATCCCAATCCATTGGACGCGGCGAAATGCGCGGCGCTGATCGATCGGCACAAGCTGACATTCCTGCTGCTAACGCCAACTTTTCTGCGCCTGTATTTGCGTAAAGCGGAACCCGAGCAGCTCAGTAGCTTGCGCCTCATCATCACCGGCGCCGAAAAATTGCCGCTCGATCTTGCCAGCCATTTTGAGGAATGTTTCCACAAGAAGGTCTTCGAAGGCTACGGGCTTACCGAGACTGCGCCGGTTGTGAGCGTCAATTTGCCTGATCCAGAGGCGCCCAAGCCGGGTGACCACGTGCAGCCGTCGAGCCGTGTGGGATCAGTTGGTAGATTGGCTCCGGGCATCGCTGCTGAAATCCGTGAACCGGAGACTGGTCAAAAACTTTCGTTGTACGACAGCGGGATGCTTTGGCTGCGCGGCGTCAATATTTTCGAAGGGTATCTGCACGACCCGCAGCGAACTGCCGAAGTCCTGCGCGACGGCTGGTTGAAAACCGGTGACATCGGCCGGTTCGACGAAGACGGATTTCTTTTCATCGAAGGCCGCCTCTCGCGCTTTTCAAAGATCGGCGGCGAAATGGTGCCGCACGAAGCGATTGAACACAAAATAATCGAACTAATGGGACTGGCTGGAAGAGACGAACGTCCCATCGCGGTTGTAGGCGTGCAGGACGAGGCCAAGGGCGAAGCACTCGTTCTGCTTAGCGCGGTGGATATGGATGTCGTCGCGTTACGCAAAAAATTGCAGGAAGCCGGCATTCCAAACCTGTGGATTCCAAAACACCTCCAGCGCGTTGCAACAATCCCGGTCCTCGCTTCAGGTAAACTCGATTTGAAAAGGTGTCAGGATTGCGCGGCGATGAACGTCGTCACGCGCTGACGACTGAGTCATTGCCTTGTCAAATAACTGAAGGGCGTCTGTGCCTGCCACGCCGTAGCTTTTAGCGAAGGCCGGGTCAGACGCCAGCAGCGATATAAATCTAGGCACGCCGTGTGCGTCGCGGAACAACAAAGGGGAATTCATGGACGAACAAGGTGGAATTACGCGACGCAAAATGATCAGCGGACTCGGCGCCGCTCTGCTTGGAAGTTCGACCGCATTCGCCGTGCAAGAAAGGCAGGAACCTATGACAACTCAGAAATTGGAAGACCCTAGAAACAAATACCCGAAACCACCTTTCAAAGCGCAATCGCAACCGTGGCCAGGCCTTGCGAGCAAAATGGATCCGCGCCCGGATCACGGGGAGAAAAGTTATAAGGGCAGCGGACGACTTGCGGGTCGCAAAGCCTTGGTGACCGGCGGCGACTCGGGAATAGGGCGAGCCGCCGCCATCGCATTCGCGCGCGAAGGCGCCGATGTCGCAATCAATTATTTTCCCAGCGAGCAACCGGATGCGGACGAAGTTATCCCACTGCTTAAGGAGGCTGGGCGCAAAGCTGTCGCGATCCCTGGCGATCTGCGCGACGAAAGCTTTTGCAACAAACTCGTCGGCGATGCCGTGGAGCAACTCGGCGGTCTCGATATTTTGGTTTGCAACGCCGCCCGGCAGCAAGCGCGTCAATCGATCCTCGATATTTCGTCCGAAGATTTCGACTCTACGATGAAGACGAACATTTACGCGCCATTCTGGATTATCAAAGCTGCGCTCCCGCACATGACACCCGGCTCAGTGATCATCGCCACGACATCCGAGCAAGCGACCGATCCGTCGCCGGATATTTACGATTATGCACAAACGAAAGCGGCGACGACAGACTACGTACGTTCGCTCGCCAAGCAGCTCGCCAAAAAAGGCATCCGCGTGAACGGCGTTGCGCCCGGACCAATCTGGACGCCGCTGCAGGTAAGCGGCGGCGCAACGATGGAAAAGTTGAAAGAGTTTGGCG
>DASXOI010000224.1:0-14169 GCA_036494375.1 Candidatus Udaeobacter sp. | reverse complement strand
ACGGGACTCGTCATCTCAGTCGCCGCGGGCGGCGGGGTCGTGGGAGTTGGACTTGTCTCAGGAGTGACAGTTTCAGTTTTTTGCTCGCACGCCGCGAGAAGCGCGGCTCCGGCCAGAATGCAGATGTATTTCTTCATAGTTAGAGACGCACATTGCTTTAGTTGATCAATCTCAGCAAGCGCAGTTTTTGGGCGCGTAGAATGCTGCTTAAAACACAAATGGCTCGCCACGAGCACTAAAAAGGTGCTTCCCATTTCAAGCCATGCGCCTCGGCTACCGCGTCGCAAGTAAGCCGGCCATCGCGCGTGTTGATCCCACCAATCAGCGTTGGCTGCTTTCTGCACGCGCCCTCAAGGCCGATGTTGGCCAGCAGCTCCACGTAACGATAGGTAACGTTCGTAAGCGCCTGCGTCGCGGTGCGCGCGTACGCTGCGGGCATGTTTGCAACGCAATAATGCGTCACGCCTTCCTCGACGTAAACGGGATCGAGATGCGTCGTTGGTCGCGAGGTTTCCGCGCAACCGCCCTGATCAATCGAAATATCCACAAATACGCTGCCGCGTTTCATCTTTCGCAACATCGCACGCGTGATCAGCTTCGGCGCTTTGGCTCCCGGCAAAAGCACGGCGCCGATCAGCAAATCGCAACCGGGCATTAAATCGTCCAGGTTCGCTTCGTTCGAATAAAGTGTGTGCAGGCTTTCTATTGCGATATCGAGAAAACGCATCCGCTCGACATCGATGTCGAGAATTGTGACATCGGCGCCGAGGCCTTTGGCCATGCGCAAGGCATTCACGCCCGACGTTCCACCGCCGACGATGACCACGCGACCGGGCAAAACTCCCGGAACTCCACCGAGCAAAACTCCGCTGCCACCGTTGTATTTGGCGAGAAAATTGGCGCCCATTACCACCGACATGCGACCGGCAATTTCGCTCATAGGCTCCAGCAGCGGCAAACGATGGTCCACCTGGATCGTCTCGTACGCCACGCCAGTCACACCTGATTTCAGCAACGCCTCAGTGAGGGATTTGCTCGCAGCAAGATGCAGATAAGTGAAAAGAATTTGCCCCCTGCGCAATAACGGGAACTCCGCTTTGAGAGGTTCCTTAACTTTCACAATCATGTCAGCACGCGCGAAAACGTCTTTTGCCTGCTCCACAATTTCCGCGCCCGCTTTGGCGTAATCCTCGTCCGGATAGCCGGAACCGAGCCCGGCATTTGTTTCCACCAACACGGAGTGACCATGTTTGGTAAGTTGAGTCGCCGCAGACGGCAGCAACGCAACGCGCTGCTCTTGTTCCTTAATCTCCTTTGGTACACCGATGATCATGGTGCGAGGTGAGACTGATTAGTGAGAAATGACATCCGGAATCAAGCTAAATCACTTTCAGACGTCTCAGTTCTTAAATTAGTTCAGCGAGGGATCATCCGGAGCAGCGGCAAGCATTTTATACCACGGCCCTAGCTTTCGCATGATGTCGAACCACAGATTTGGCAGCCGATCAAGTTTTAGCACAGATGGATTGGCGTTCTGCACAACCCACGCTTTCTGTTTGACCTCACTTTCGAGTTGTCCGGCACCCCAACCTGCGTAGCCGACAAAAGCACAAACGGTGAGCAAATCTTTGTGGCTCGGTGCATCGCTTCCTTGGTCAAAAGAGATGTTGTGATTTAATTTCAGACCTGCGCCCTTGTTCCATTCGAACGCCGCAAACATCAGTTGGTTTTTTCCGACCGGACCGCCCAAAAACACCGGCACATTGTCGAGTCCCGTCGGCGGCGTACCGTAGACCAGTTCGGCCACTGGCCGGTCAAGCGGGCGATTGATTATCACGCCCAATGCACCCTCAGCAGGCTCGTGCTCGGAAACAAAAAGCACAGTGCGCCGAAAATTCGGGTCGACCATATTGGGATGAGCGACCAGCAACGAACCGGCAAAGTTGCGCGACGCGCCTTCATCGCCCAATTCACGCATCCCAAAGTAGAGACCGCTACGCGCGCTTGTGCAACCCCCTGATCGCCCCTGTGTTCGACCATTCTGTTCAGCTGTCGTGATCTTATTTACTGCGGAAATCGCAACGGCAGAACTCTGCGGAAATTTTTCGGAAATTTTGTGTAGAATTTTGTTGCCAGCGGATGAAACCTCGCTTACAGCCTTGAAAGTTTTCTACGATTGTTCTGGGGGGAACAGCCGCCCTTCACGCCTATCGGGCGTGGGGGGCGGTAATTTTTTAGGGTAGAAACGTTCGCCGCTTTCTTCTTGGTTCTTGCTCTTGCTCGTGATCGTGCTCTTGCTCGATTGCATCTGAACAGAAACGCTCAACGCTCAAAGCCCAACGCCGAACGTCCAATGTCGAAATCCGGAACTCCGCATCGCGTCACGTGGCCAATCGCGTTGACGGTTGTGGCATTGATCATCGCGACGACGATTGTCGTCATCTTCTTGCGGTTGGAGAGTTGGCCGGCCCGCACAGCACGCCAAAGCACGGCTGAGTTGGAGCGGCTCGGCAAAAATCTGCGCGCTGCGTTCATCGACATCGCCCATTTGCAGCCACGGATCACGATTAATAACCGCGTTTATATGGAACAGACGACGCCCGTGAGCGAGCTGGTTGTCCTGTCCCGTCGCATCGAAGTCGAACACGAATTGGTTCATACGTGGGTGGGCAGCTCCAAACGGGTGAAGCTGCATGGCACATTCATTGCCAAAGCCGGGTTCGATCTCAGGAAAGACCTCTCAATCGATATTCGCCAGGGCGAAGTCGTGGTGCAGTTGCCGCACGCACAGATTTTGGGCGTTGAGCAGCAACAAGTGGACGTGCTCGCTTTTGAAAACGGATTGTGGAACCGCATTTCCGGGCAAGATGTCCAAAGCGAATTGTCAGTGCTGCCTGACTTGGCTTGGAAGAAAGCAGCAGAGAGCGAGCTATGCGCTGAAGCGGAGAAAAGTTTGAGGGAGCAACTCGAACAACGGATTCACATCGGGCAGCCGCTGCGTTTGGTCTTCAAAGACGAGAAGAAGAGTGAATAGTGATAAGTCAACTGCGATCACTATCCAGGTGACACACACAGGTGTAATCACCGATTATCGCTCTTCGTTTCACTGATCACTTCTTTGTCGCACAGAGATGCCGTTTAAAAATCGAATTTTCCTCATTATTCTGGTGATCGTCGTCGTGACGCTCGCCGCTGTCTTGCTTGCGCCAATTTCAGTGTCTAACGGGGTTCGCCTCTGGGTCTGGTGGTTCGCCCGCCAGGAGGGCTTCGTCGCCACTCTCGATGGGATTGACGCGCCGTTTCTGCGTCCCATTGTCATTCGTCAGCTTCATCTGAAAAGCGTTCGTAACGATGCGGCGCGCATTGACGTCACTCTGCTAGACGCACGAGTTCTGTTGAATCTAAAGCACGTCTTTCTGCATCTGAGCGGCCGCGACATCCGAAATATCTCCGTTGGAGAACTCCACGCCGAGCTGCACCGCACGAATCCAAATGTGCAAGCACTAAGCGAACACGGTTGGGCCACGCTTCATCGATTGCTCCCCGAAAGCTTGAATATCGCCAAGCTGGAGACGCGGGTCGAGACCGGCCCGAGTTTGGTTTTGCTACGGAATGCATCGCTATCTTTAAGCGAGACGGAGCCCGGCCGGTTCACCGCTGCCGAGCTCATGATCACCTCACCATGGGTGCGCCAGACTTTTTCGCAGTTACGTGGCGCAACGCATTGGGAAAGCAATCGCTTGACGCTTGCGGGACTGACCTTGACTCACGGACTCGATTTGCAGGCTGCGACGCTGGATTTTGCGCGGCTGGGGAACCGGCGAATGGGATTGCTGTTCGACGTCGATGCGTTCGGCGGCAAACTTCGGGCCAATATTTCGCATGAATGGCACTCGCGACATTCTAACTGGAAGATCGCGGGCGGCGCTGCCGACCTTTCGTTGGCGCAGATTTCAGATGCGCTTGGTTTCGCCGATCGTATCGATGGTTTGCTTCATGCCAGCAACTTCACTTTTCGGGGAAACCTGGCGGAGCCGGATCGCGCAACTGCGTCGCTCTGGGGTGAACTAACCGAGCTCACCTGGCGCGATCGCACAGCGGAAGCTCTCATGCTAGGGGCGGCGCTTTACAATCGGAAGATTGATCTCCAGCAAGTTTACATCAGGCAAAAAAGCAATCAGTTCACTTTAAGCGGCGACGCTGCGTTACCAGCGACTTCCGCCGAGTGGCTCAGGCCGGATTTTCGCGGAAACATTTCCGCATCGATTAATCAACTGGGTGAATTCCTTGCTCTTTTTGGTGCGAACTCAGCTGATTTCGCCGGGAAAATCAGCATTCAAGGATCGATGAACACTCACGCCCGCAACTTCGGCGGCAGCCTTGCGATCGAGGGCGCCTCGCTAACGTTTTTCAAATACGACATCGACAGCTTCAAAGCAGACGTGACTTTGAAACCGAGCGAGCTGGAGATCGAACGCTTTGACCTGGCTCGAAAAAAGGATTCTCTCTCGGGCGAAGGCAAGATCGATCTTTCACCCGAGCACAAGTATTCAGGAACAGTCGACGCCTGGACGAACGATCTGCGCGAGTACGTTTCGACCGTGCGCGTGTCACCAAGACAAAAAGCGGCCGCGATTCCGGTCGAGTTTCAGGCAACCATCGATTCGAGTCAGTGGGACACGCGCGGCGTGATTCACTTGCCCAAATCGAGTCCAGTCAGTTTCACCGCGAGTTTTCCGTTGCCCATGGGGATCACTTGGAGCGCTTTTCAGATGTCGCCTATCAATGTTTCGCTGGATTTTCCGGCACTCTTTCTGGCAGCCGTACCGCAGTTTTTCCATTCAAACATTTTGGAAGACGGCATTTTGAGTGGAAAACTCTCTCTGTCCGAAACGTTGGAGTGTCCCCGCATTATCGGTGACGTACAGCTCGTAAACGGAAAGCTGGTTAGCAGCGACTTTTTCTCAAACCTTAGTGACGCCAGCACCCTGGCCATCTTTGATGGCAATCACGCTTCCCTTGAGTTTTTGAATGTTGCAACCAAAGACGTAGACCTCGCGTTTAGCGGAGACATTGATTTCGAAAATACAAAACAGATCGTAATTAAAATCGGCGGAGCGACACCGGTTTTCGATCTAATGTCACATCCCGTTGATTGCGTGGACAAAATTGAAATTACGCCGACGGCCATCCCACTTGCTCCCGCCGCCACAGAATTGGAGTTTCGCGGTCCGCTTCTTGAATCGGGTTGGAGCGTCAGTTTGAAAGAAGAGATCGATGGCGAGTTTTCGGTTGTTTCGACGCCGGACGTTGCCGAGCGCATCTTTCCCGTTTGCATTGGAGCAGGTCCGGAGGAAAAAACATTGTTACTCGGCGCGATCCCACGTGGCGAAGTTGGCGCCAAGGAATCTCCAAAAAAAGGAGAGAAGCGGCAATAGCTCAGCTACTGATGTTGCCCGGTCACAAGCCAGCGGGAAAGCTTCTCCGCCAAATCCGGGGTAAGATCCACTCTAAATTCCGAGCCCGCGTCCAGTCGTAACGAATTGTCGTTGCCTCGATCAAAAAGCAGTTGAACTGGATGACGTCCGGGTGAGCTGACGAGAATATTGCGAACCTGACGCAACTCATCGCCCGTCGTCGCCGAAGAAAACCGCAGACGAATCGCCGATACCTGTGATTTATCGTTCGATTTTTCGGTTGCACCATTCGGTCTTGCCGCTGCCACCGGTTTAATCTCCACGGCCGTAGCGCGAAGCATTTCGTCGCGTCTGTCCAATGCTGCTTTCAATTCAACGACGCGTCCTGGCACGAGAATCTCCGAGACCTTCACATAAACCTCGTTCCACACAACCACCTCGAGCACGTCCATCAGATCTTCGAGCCAGACAACGGCAAATGGCTTGCCCTCTTTCTTCGTAAACTTTTTTTCGACCTCCACAATCGCTCCCGCGATTTTGAATTGGGCGCGATCGTCCAGTTCGCCTAACGAGGCAATCGACCGATAATTTTTTGCTGCAAAAACATCGGCGTATGCGTCGAGCGGATGGCCGCTGACATAAAACCCGAGAAGCTCTTTCTCGTACGCGAGCTTTTCATGTTCGGTCCACGGTTTGATTGGTTGCCGTCTCACCGCCGTGGCAGCGTGTGTTTGCTCGTCGAAAAGTGAAACCTGTCCGGCTGCCCGATCACGCTGTGCTATTGCTGACGCGTTCAACGATTCATCGATGCACGCGAAGAGCTCCGCGCGATCCCGCACCGTAAAATCAAAGGCGCCGGCCTTGATGAGACTTTCCAACATCTTGCGATTAGCCAGGCGCGAATCGAGCCGCGTACAAAAATCCTCCAGCGAACTGAACTCGCCGCCTTGATCTCGCTCGCGAATAGCGATCGCCATGGCTGCTTCGCCGACATTTTTGATTGCGGCGAGGCCGTAACGAATCGCATTCAATGTGGGAGCGGCCTCAGTGCCGCGACTGGCGGGAGGCTGAGGTCCTTCAAACGTTTCCGGTGTGAATTTCAAACCGCTCTTGTTAATGTCCGGCGGCAGAATCGAAATTCCCATCCGTTTGCATTCCCCGACGAAAACGGAAATTTTTTCCGTGTTATTAATTTCGTTGCTCAGCAAACCGGCCATGAATTCCACCGGGTAATGCGCTTTGAGGAATGCCGTTTGGTAACTGATCACGCCATACGCTGCGCTGTGACTCTTGTTGAATCCGTAACCGGCAAATTTTTCGAGCAAATCGAAGATGGCGTTCGCTTTTTTCTCAGGAATTTTGTTCGTGCGCGCGCAGCCCTCTATGAAATTCCTGCGTTCTTTCGCCATCTTCTCCTTGTCTTTCTTACCCATGGCGCGCCGGAGAAGATCGGCTTGCGCCAGCGAGTAGCCGGCAAGTTTGCTCGCAGCAGCCATCACCTGTTCCTGGTAAATCATCACGCCATAGGTGTCGGCGCAGATGTCCTCAAGCAGCGGATGCAAATATTTTGTCGGCGTGATCCCCTTTTTCGCTTTCACGTATTCCGGGATCAGCTCCATCGGGCCGGGCCGATACAGCGCTATCAACGCGATGATATCGTCGAGCTTTTTGACGTCGAGCTGCTTCGAGAGACTGGTCATACCGCCGGATTCCATCTGGAACAGCCCGATGGTTTCGCCGCGGTTGTAGAGCGCGAAGGCAGCGGCATCATTCAGCGGAATATCTTTCAGCGAAAAGTTTGGGTCGCGTTTGTGAATCAGCGCCAGTGTATCCTCGATAACGGTCAGCGTTTTTAACCCGAGGAAATCCATCTTCAGCAGTCCCAGATCATTGAGCGGTCCCATGGCGTACTGGCTGATCACGTCGTTGCCTTTTACGTCGTGGCAAAGCGGGATGTAATCGGATAAATCCCGATCTGCGATGACCACACCTGCCGCGTGCACGCCAGCATTGCGCGACAAACCTTCGAGAAGTTTCGCGTGCTCAAACAGCTGCCGTGTCGGCGGCTCGGTGGCGATCGCGCGTTTCAGCTCCGCGTTCTTTGCCGCTGCTGTTTCGAGCGTGATGTTTAGCTCGTTGGGAATCATCTTCGCGATGCGATCTGCATCGCGATAGCTCCACCCCAGCACGCGTCCCACGTCGCGCACCACGCTTTTTGCCTTGAGCTTTCCGAATGTAATGATCTGGGCGACGCGACGCTCGCCGTATTTTTGTCGAACGTATTCGAGGACTTCGCCGCGGCGCGCTTCGCAGAAATCCACGTCGATATCGGGAGGCGACACGCGATCAGGATTCAAAAATCGCTCGAAAATCAGGCCGAACTGAAGCGGGTCGATGTCTGTAATGCCAAGGACAAACGCAACGATCGAGCCTGCAGCCGAGCCGCGTCCAGGGCCAACCGGGATCCCTTTTTCCTTCGCGAAATGAATGAAATCCCAAACGATGAGGAGATAACTAACGAACCCGGTTTTTTCCAGAACACCAAGTTCGTACTCGAGGCGCCGGGTTAGCTCCGAATCAGCCGCCGCTCGTTCGCCGTAGCGCGCGCGCAAACCCTGGTAGCAAAGCTCGCGCAAATAGCCTTCCCTCGTCTGGCCAGCCGGCGCCGGATACTCGGGATATTTCGAGCGCCCAAACTCAAGGTCGACGTGGCAACGCTCGCCAATGTGCAGTGTGTTCGTGATCGCCTCTGGAAAATCGTGAAACAGCTGCCGCATTTCATCCGGCGATTTGAAATATAATTCGGGCAGATAATGCATCCGGCTTTCGTCCTGCACCATTTTGCCGGTGCCGATGCAAAGCATGACGTCATGCGCTTCGTGATCGCTTCGTCGGAGAAAATGCACGTCATTCGCCGCCACTAAGGCAACGCCGAGGTCGCGTGCCATGTGTACGAGTGCTGTGTTGCACATTTTTTGCTCTTCCATCCCGTGATCGTGCAATTCCAGGAAGAAATTCTCTGCACCGAGGATATCGCGATATTCGGCAGCGCTCTGTTTTGCTTTCTCGATGTTGTTTGCCTGAATCGCGCTGTTGATCTCGCCTGCAAGACAGCCGCTCAATCCGATCAAACCCTCCGAGCGCGCCGCCAACATCTCCTTGTCGATCCGTGGTGCGTAATGAAAACCATCGAGATGCGCCGCCGTCACCAGCTTCACGAGATTGCGATAACCAGTGTCGTTTTCGGCCAACAATGTGAAGTGGTACGCCGATTCCCGCCGCGATGGAGGCCGGTCCTTGTGTGATCCCGGCGCCACGTAAACCTCACAGCCGATGATCGGCTTCACTCCTGCGCGCTGCGCTTCCTGATAGAATTCAATCGCGCCGAATAAATTGCCGTGGTCGGTGATCGCCACGGCAGGCATCTTGAATTCCGAGGCTTTTTTCATCACTTCCTTCATTCGGATGCTTCCATCCAGCAGCGAATATTCGGTGTGCAGATGAAGGTGAACGAAAGAGTCGCGAGACATCAGGTTTGAGTATTAAACGTCAAGGATTTTTGGCAAATTTGCCTACGTGGGGAGCACCGCCGAACCGCAATTGCGAGCCGGAAATCGGCACTTCAGCACGTCAATTGGGACGCGGTCAACTGATGGGGTTATTCCACTTTAGCCCCTTAAATCGCGCAAAGTCCCCGTCTGTGCTTTGCAAAATACAATTGTGCTCAACCGCCAAAGCAGCCAGGTGCGCATCCGATACAAGAGTGCCCACTGCTTTTCCATCACGAAGCAACGCTTGAAGAATCGTCCAGTGCTGTTCGCCAGGATGAATTATTCGCACGCACGGCTGATCAAACCAAGTTTGCACCCGTCCGACCGCTTCGCCGAGGGTGAGCGGGCGCCGATGTAACCGGACGTTCGTGCCGATTCGAATGAACGCTGTAAGTACCGGCCAGCACAAGCATATGGGTTCGGCAGCACTGAGCTGTGCATCCCACCAGATTCGGGCAGCTCGATGATGTTCCGAAAGACTGTCTTCAGCGTAGAGCAGCAAATTAGCGTCCACCAAAATCATCGATGGTCTTCTCCCTCAGCCCGCGCCAGGAGATCGGAAATGTTATCGTAGCTCAATCCCGGGCGTAATCCTAAGGGGCGGGGTCTGGTGCGATACCGCTTTGCTCGCGGCGGCTTGAGCACTTCATCCAAGCCGATGCGCAAAGCGGTGTTGATGATTTGCTTGAAAGGCTTGTGAAGTTTTGCGGCGCTTTTCTTAGCCTTGGCCGCAACGTCTGGATCCAGGGTTAAGGTAGTCCTCATAAAAGCATCATGATGTCTTCGTTACAGGTGTCAAGATGTGTCTGGAGCGGGGTCCGCCAAAGCGTACACCACCGCACATGCCTGATCGCCTCTACCGTCGCGTCCACATCGACTGAGACCAGAGTATCGAAAGTCCGCCTCGATGTTTCCTGCCTCAAGCCTTTTGTAAAGACGAAACACTGCTTGACATCCACACTAAGGCATTGCTATGAGAGCGCGTGCTGCGGTTGGGTTTCGATTGCAAAGCGCCGCACGATGCCAAGGTTACTGCGACATGAAAAAATTGGAGGCTATCATTAAACCGTTCAAGCTCGAAGAGGTAAAAGAAGCGCTTGCAGAGCTCGGCATCGAAGGAATGACTGTCACCGAGGTCAAAGGTTTTGGCCGGCAAAAAGGACACACCGAAATTTACCGGGGAAGCGAATACACCGTGGATTTTCTGCCGAAAGTTAAAGTGGAGGTGGTGATGGCGGACGACCTAATCGAAAAGGCGGTCAATGTCGTGGTGGCTGCTGCGAAGACCGGAAAAATTGGAGACGGAAAAGTGTTCGTGCTTCCGGTCGAACATGCGGTGCGTATCCGCACTGAAGAGATCGGCGAAAAAGCAGTGTGATGCAGAAGTTGATAGTTGAGAGTTGATGGTTGAGGGAACTATCAGGCTCGCGCGCGACTATCATTTGCGAGAGGCGTCACCAACGGGAATCATTGCGGATGAGACTTTTTTATTTCTCCCAACTCTCAACCATCAACTAACAACTTCAGAATATGGGCAAAGACAAAACTCCATCCGACGTCAGCAAAATGATCAAAGACAGCAACGTGAAATTGATCGACTTCAAATTCACGGATTTGCTTGGCACCTGGCAGCATTTCACCACTACGCTTACCGAATACAATGAGGAAATCTTCACCGATGGGCTCGGGTTTGACGGGTCGAGCATTCGCGGTTGGCGCGTGATCAACGCCTCAGACATGCTTGTCATTCCGGACGCGACGACGGCGTGGATCGATGCGTTCAACGCCGAATCGACGCTAAGTTTGATCTGTACCATCGTCGATCCGATTACTCGCGAACCGTACGATCGAGATCCACGCGGGGTTGCGGAAAAAGCAGAGGCTTACCTTAAATCGACCGGAATCGCAGATACGGCGTTCATTGGGCCGGAAGCAGAATTTTTCATTTTCGACGATGTGCGATTTGCCAATAGCGGCAACGCAGCGTCGTACATCGTCGACAGCGCCGAGGGACATTGGAACAGCGCGCGCGAGGAATTTCCAAACCTCGGTTACAAGATTCGACCGAAGGAAGGATATTTTCCTGTCTCGCCGATGGACACGTTACAGGACATTCGCAATGAAATGTGTCTTGAGCTTGAAAAGGCAGGCGTGGCGATCGAGCGCCAACATCACGAAGTCGCGACTGCCGGCCAGGCAGAAATCGACATTCGTTACGCGCCGCTCAAACGCATGGGCGATAGCATGCAGTATTACAAATACATCCTGCGCAATGTCGCGAAACGGCACAACAGAACCGTGACCTTCATGCCGAAACCGATCTTCGGTGACAACGGCAGCGGCATGCACACTCACATTTCGCTTTGGAAAGATGAAAAGCCGCTCTTCGCCGGAAACGGCTACGCCGGACTCAGTGATATCGCTCTGTTTTTCATTGGGGGAATCCTGAAACATGCGCCGGCGCTGACGTGCCTTACGAATCCCACCACCAACAGCTACAAACGGCTCGTGCCCGGATTCGAAGCGCCAGTGAATCTCGCCTACTCTGCGCGCAATCGCTCTGCCGCAATTCGAATTCCCACCTACTCACCAAGCCCGAAAGCAAAGCGCATTGAGTTCCGCACGCCTGACGCCGCGGCAAATCCGTATCTCGCCTTCTCGGCGCTGCTGCTTGCGGGGCTCGACGGAATCCAAAATCGCATGGATCCCGGCGATCCGCTGGACAAAAACCTTTACGAATTGCCGCCAGAAGAACTCGCTCAAGTCGCCAGTGTTCCCGATTCGCTCCGCGGGGCAATCGAAGCGCTCCAAGCCGATCATTCCTTCCTGCTACGCGGCGACGTCTTCAACGAAAACTTCATTGCCAACTGGATCGACATGAAGCAAAAAGAATACGACGCGCTACGTCTTCGCCCCCATCCGTACGAGTTCGCGATGTACTACGACGTGTGATGGTAGGGCGCGACCGCCGGGCGCGCCGATCAACAAGATTGCAGTCGTGAATCCCAGAGGTAGCCGCAAAACGACTCTCTGTTTCGCGTTCATAGTGGCGCTGGTGACATCGGAGCCGGTGAAAGCGCAGTCAGATCCGTCTTCTTCGATCGAGCTGGAGTCCAACGCTGTTGATGCAAAGGGAATCCGACATCGTCCGAGCGACTACGGTGACAAACGGGGGCCGTGGATGCTCGACAGAATCAAGGCGGTTCAACCTGGTTATCCTGTCGAAGCCAGAGCGCGTCACAATCAAGGAACGGGAGTGTTTCGAATAACGCTTGACGTAAACACAGGCTCTGTAACCAGCGTTGTGGTGGTAAGATCGACAGGCTTTTCGATTCTCGACGATTCCGCAATCACAGCTATTCGCTTATGGCGTTGGCGGCCGGGCAAGTGGAAGGAGGTCGAAATACCTGTGGCGTTCACACTGGGATCGCGTCGGCATTCTGCTGGCTCAGACGAAGACCTGACCAGTCGCGGCAAGGCCTATTATCTAAAGGGCGATAACGCCAGCGCAATTGAGGCGTTCAATGAAGCCATCCGACTACGGCCATTCGTGGAAGCGTACATTATGCGTGCGTCTACCTATCAGGCAATAGGACAACGCGACAAAGCGCTGGCAGACTTCAACGAAGCAATCCGACTGGACCCAAAATCCGCACGCGCATATTGCGACCGTGCAATTCTCGAAGATCTATTATCCCAACCGGACAAGGCATTAGCCGATTATAACCAAGCGATTCACTTAGCGCCTGATTTCCAGAGAGCCTATTTCAATCGTGGCGCGCATTTTAGGGATCGACGCGATTATGAGCATGCTGTTGCGGATTTCACTCGTGCCATCCAACTGATGCCGAATGATGTTAATACCTATGGTCAGCGCGCCTACACCTACGCAAGGCAAGGCAACCACGCAGGGGCGCTAGCCGATGCAAACGTCGCAATCAAACTTAAGCCAGACACGCGCTTTTACCTCTGGCGTGCAACAGATCTTCGACTCCGTGCGGAAGCCTATCGGATTCTCGGTCGAGCCGAACTTGCGATGCGCGATCTCCGCGAGTCGATACATATCGCGCCGAATGACCCCGGGGCCTATTACGAGCTTGCGTGGTTCTTGGCAACTTGCCCCGAAGACCGCTTTCGAAATGGCAGCGAAGCGGTGTCCATTGCGAGCAAAGGATGTGAAATGTCGCACTGGGAGAACTCCGGAGTTATCGATGCCCTCGCCGTGGCCCACGCTGAAGCCGGCGACTTCGACCAAGCAGTCAAGCGTGGCAAACAGGCGCTGAATGATTCTTCTTTAGCGCCGAGAGAAAGAGAAGAACGCGAGAAACGCCTGGCGCTTTTTCAGCAGCGGAAATCGTTCCGTGACGAATTCTGATAGGTGAGCGCGCGACTTCGAGTTGCTTTGATAACAGTGGTCCGTATATCATGGCGAAATGAAACATGTGCGATTCGTATCTTCGTTCGTCTTCTTCAGTTTGCTTGTCGGAAACCAACTCGGCAGCGCTGCTGATCCCGCCTCTCCCGATCGGCCAATGATTCTTCCTGCAGAGGCACTTTCGCGACTCAAGGAAGGCAATGGTCGTTTCATTGCCGGGAACATGCAGCATCCGCACGAGTCGGG
The DNA here is from genome assembly GCA_036494375.1 of Candidatus Udaeobacter sp. Taxonomy (GTDB): domain Bacteria; phylum Verrucomicrobiota; class Verrucomicrobiia; order Chthoniobacterales; family UBA10450; genus Udaeobacter. Next base: position 580 of record DASXOI010000224.1, on the reverse strand, counting down.
TGATGAGCGAGCGTACATAGCTAAAAACAGCTATGAAAATCCTGACGCAATTTCTCTGGGCATGACCGGCGAGCAGGCTGCCAAACGGCGCGCAGAACTGACGAAAAGTCAGCACCCGTTCGCGATCATTCTCAGTTGTTCCGACTCCCGTGTGCCACCCGAACTCGTTTTTGATGAAGGCCTTGGCGATCTGTTCATCGTTCGAGTCGCGGGCAATGTGCTCAACGATGAAGGCTTGGGAAGCATTGAGTACGGTGTCGATGTCTTGGGCGCGCGTTTAATTCTCGTGCTCGGCCATCAAAGTTGCGGTGCCGTCGACGCTGCAATGAAGACCGTCGCTGCGAAAGGAAAAGCACCAGGGCATATTCAGTCATTGGTCACGGCCATCAAGCCGGTAGTCGATTCGACGCCCAAGGCTGATCTGGAGACGATGATCAAAGCCAATGTGAAACACGTTGTGGACGCGCTCCGCGCTTCCAAGCCGATTCTAAAATCTAAAGTTGACTCTGGAGACGTGCAGGTAATCGGCGGCTATTACACATTGGATACTGGCGCCGTTACTTTTCTCGAGGGGAAGTAA
>DASXOI010000223.1:0-2594 GCA_036494375.1 Candidatus Udaeobacter sp. | reverse complement strand
GAAGTCATGCGCGACCGGATGGACAACTGCGTCGTCGTTTGTTCAATCGAGAATTTCGATCCCATGGGTGTGCACACCGGCGACTCCATCACAGTCGCGCCTGTGCAAACGCTAACCGACAGGGAATATCAAATGATGAGGGACGCCGCGTTCGCGGTGATCCGTGAAATTGGCGTCGAAACCGGCGGCTCCAACATTCAGTTTGCTGTGCATCCCGAGAACGGCCGCATGGTCGTGATTGAAATGAATCCGCGCGTGTCGCGTTCCAGTGCGCTGGCATCGAAAGCGACCGGTTTTCCGATTGCAAAGATCGCGGCCAAGCTTGCAGTCGGCTACACGCTCGACGAAATCAAAAACGACATCACCCGCGAAACGCCGGCCTGCTTTGAGCCGACGATTGATTACTGCGTGGTGAAAGTGCCGCGGTTCACGTTTGAAAAATTTCCGCAGGCGGATGCGACCCTCACGACCCGGATGAAAAGCGTCGGAGAAGCAATGGCGATCGGGCGCACGTTTAAAGAAGCATTGCAAAAAGCGCTACGCAGCCTGGAGATCAAACGCTTTGGCTTGTTAGGCGACGGAGCGGACAAGGATGTCGATCTTGAAACACTGCGGTTGAAGCTCGCGATCCCGAATGCCGAACGAATCTTTTACATCGCACAAGCATTCCAAAAAGGCGCGTCGATCGATGAAGTTTACGAGCTGACGAAAATCGACAGGTGGTTTTTGCGGAATGTGGAGCAGATCGTGGAGGAAGCGCGGCAAGCTGGAAGCATGCCCGACAAGTCAGGCAAGATGCCTGAGTCACTCGCGGAGGCGTCCGCGGTCACGCGCGCGCCCACGTCAACCGCGCAGCGCGACCGTAACACAGGCTTCCAGCCTGTTTCGTCGGCCAAGCTTCCAGCTTGCACTGTCCCTTTCCACGGATTCGATCCTTATGGCGAGGTCATTCAGCGACGGCGCAACTTGCCGCATCGCGAGCAACCGCAGGCAACGTACTTTGTCACCTTCCGCCTCGCCGATTCGGTTCCGCAAAAGCTCCTTCAAGACTGGCGCGAGGAGCAAGACACTTGGCTGAAATTTCATCCGAAACCATGGGGCTGGAAAACCGAGCGCGAATATCATCGTCGCTTCGTGGAGGAGCGGGAAGACTGGCTTGATCGCGGACACGGCAGCTGTCTATTGCGCGATCTCCGAACGGCAGAAATAGTCGCGGACGCGCTGCGTTTTTTCGACGGCAAACGCTATCACCTCGACGCATTCGTGGTCATGCCCAATCACGTTCACGCGTTGGTTCAGCCGACGCGCAACAATTCGCTCAGCGAGATTCTCCATTCGTGGAAATCCTTTACTTCGAATGAAATCAATCGCGTAACGAGCCGTCGTGAAGAGCTATGGATGCACGAGAGCTACGACCACATCGTGCGTGATTGGGAAGAGTTGCTCAATTGGCGGAGGTACGTAGCCCGAAACCCAGAGAAAGCCCGATTGCGTGACACCGAGTTCGTGCTGCAAGAAAGGCACGTCCTCGTCCCAGACGAACAGATGGCGCAAGCTGGAAGCATGCGTGACGCCTCAGGCAAGATGCCTGAGTTACGACGCGAGCACTTGCTCCGTGCGAAGAAATTTGGGTTTTCAGATCGGCAACTCGCGACGGCAAACGATGGGACCGAAACGGAAATCCGGGCGATACGGAAATCGTTAGGCATTAGTCCCACGTACCGCCTCGTGGATACGTGCGCGGCGGAGTTTGAAGCGTACACGCCTTATTACTATTCGACGTACGGCGACGAGAACGAGCGACGCGAGAGCGGCAAACGTAAGATCATGATTCTGGGTGGCGGACCGAACCGGATCGGACAGGGCATTGAATTTGATTACTGCTGCGTGCATGCCGCGTTTGCCCTGCGCGAGCTCGGATTCGAGACGATCATGGTCAACTCGAATCCGGAAACGGTTTCGACCGATTACGACACGAGCGATAAACTTTATTTTGAGCCGCTCACCCTTGAGGATGTGCTTAACATTTACGATCAGGAACAACCCGAAGGCGTGTTTGTTCAGTTCGGCGGCCAGACACCGCTGAATCTCGCCAGCGGATTGAAAGCGGCGGGCGTGCCGATTCTTGGAACGCAAACTGAAAGCATAGAGACCGCGGAAGACCGAAAACTATTCGCATCGATGCTGGACAAACTTGGCTTGCGTCAAACGCCAAATGGTTCCGCAACGAGCGCCGAGGAGGCCGTGACGATAGCGAACAAAATTGGCTATCCGGTGCTCGTTAGGCCGAGCTTCGTTCTCGGCGGACGCGCCATGGAGCTGATTTACAACCAGGAAGATTTGAGACGATACATGGAAAATGCACGTAACACTGGCAGGATGGCTGAGTTACGGCCAGTGCTTATCGATCGCTTTCTCGAGGACGCGATTGAGGTCGACGTCGATTGCATCTCCGACGGCGAGATGAGCGTTATCGGCGCAATCATGGAGCACATTGAGGAAGCAGGCATTCACAGCGGGGACAGCGCATGCGTCATTCCAACGTTCTCCCTGTCGCAAAACGTGCTGGACGAGATTTCATCCGCGACGAAAGC
>DASXOI010000222.1:0-6457 GCA_036494375.1 Candidatus Udaeobacter sp. | reverse complement strand
GGCCGACGGCGAGACCAGCACAACCAACGAGGACGGCGATTAGATCGAGCTTCATTTTGGCTAAGGAGCGGCATGCTCAACCACCGCTTCAGTTAGCGCAAGTTACCGTGCATCGTCGAACGGGTAACGACAGGTGTAATCCCCCGGAAAATTTGATACACAGAAATGTGATGAAGTCTGCCTGGCGCAAACATCTCTTGATTTGTCTCATTCTCGGTTTGCTGGTGATTCCGATCTGTTTCCTGGATCGTGCGTTGCTCGGCGGCGGTGGGGGCAGCAACTGGATCAAGTTGGATTTTCGGGGCCTTATCCTTTGGAGTTACATCACGTTGGTCGCTGTTCACGTCACCTTGAGTTCCATTGCTATCCTGTTATTTCCCAAGGCAGGAGCATTGCGGATTCATTTGATCTCAATGGCTCTTTCGGTGATCCTTCTCATCACGGGTGTCGCCGTTTACGGCAAGGTGCGCCGTCTGGCCATATCCAAAGAACACCGAACGTTGATGGAGAGTCGCAGACCTCTAATGAACGTGATTGAACTGAAAGAGTGGTCGTATTTTCCCAATGAGAGTCATCCGACGGAGATCCGCGTGAATGTGGTTGTCCGTCAATCAGGCAGATTTGGTGGCAACGTGACTGGCCAACAAACAGACGCGTCAGGTTCGTCGACAACGATTTTTGAATCCGCCAATCAACCCGAAAGCCAGCGTCAGGTGCGTAGCGGCGAGTCTTTCACCTATGCATTCCCGCTCAAATTCTTAACGACAGGCCGGGCCGATGACGTGCGCATTACATTATATCTTTTCAAGGCTGCTAGCGGACCTGCTGCCGGCGACATTGCAAAAGTGTTTATGAAGTCGCCGCAGCATGACGATGACGGCGAGTACTTCTATGGTGTGCTGCCGTCACCTTCTCAAGCTGCCACCGAACCGGCCGCGCCTCCTGCGAAATGAGTAAACAGTCGCCTACAGGCGATCGCAGTCGTACGAGACGGTGTGACGTTGCCTTTTCAAGACGGCAAGTGTTTTCATCAGGCGCGTCTCATAAGAATCACACATCGGAGACTCACCGTTTGGCTGGACCCACTCAGGATGTTGGATCCGCAAGTCGTTGTGAATCTGTCTGCGCAGGTCTGCGTATGTATGCAGTTGGTGAATCATGGTCGCTGATCCTGTTTTGTTACCTTGGTGCCACGGCGATCGCGTGAGCTACCAAGATAATTGGCCAGACGGCGATGAAGACAATCATCCCAAATGCAACCAGCTCCGATAAGTATCCAGGCTGAGTTCTGTAAGCATATCGATCACTTAAGAAACGAGAGACGCGAACCGGCATCGAGTTTGTAGTTTCCATGTTCATGTCACAAATAGACAACGCTTTGAATATCTGCGTTTGACCACAAAAGTAACGCTGCTGTCACCTTCGAGTTCCCTGTAGGGCGGGAGTCCTCTACATGCTAATCGGTGGGATTATATCAATTTACGTCGGCGAAATTGCCCCGGCTCACTCGCCGTAATAGTACGCGCCGCCGTAGTAAGCGTCCCATGGGTAGTACGGATAATAATCAGGCGCGTAGTAGGTATTGTATTTCGCTTCGGGGGAGTGAATCCCATTAGTGGCGTAGTAAGTATCGGCGCAGCCGCCGAGCAGAAGGGCAACAGCCACGCCGCCGACCAGCGAAAAGATCGTTATACCGTGTCGACTCTTTTTTTGTTTAGATGTCACGCGTTTGGGGCGCTCATTTGACGGGACGCCTTTCGCAAACGCAAGTAAAAAAATTAACGCATCGACGCAGCCGCCAAAAATGCGGACTGCGCCGATGCGTTAGCCAACCGCGAGTCGCAAATTAATTACCAGTCGCCGTAAACGGTCCTGGTGCGGTAATAGCGTGGGCCATAGGCATCGTTATAGCGGACGCCTGAGCGCACGATCGTAGTATCGGCCGGCCCGTAGTAAGTATACGGGTATGCATTATAGTCGTACGAGTATCCCGTGTAATATCCGTTGGGATAAGAACCGGTGTTGTACACATACGGACTCTCCGCACATCCCCCCAGAAAACTTCCCACGAGGCCTGCGCAAAGGATCGATAGCAACACTGGAATACGACCCTTGGATTTTGTTGTCGTTTTCATTAGATATTCCCCCTTTTTGTTGAATTTCCCTTTTTCCACTTAATGAGCCATTCACGCTCTTATCTTCTTATGGAAAATGAGGCGTTCAGACTTCACTGTACGATTCGAATCCGACGCCTTGATCGGTCGCCGCTCCGGACCCAATCGATGGAACGTTTTTGGATACCTCTACATGGGGCCCTGCACAGCATTTTGCATCAATAAGGGTGTTCGCTACCGTCAGCCGCCCATGAAACGAAATTTCTTTTGGCTCGGAGCGTTCCTAACATTTGTGTTCACAATGTCCGCACAGCGGCCTTCTCCCTCGACACGCGATGAAAGTTTTGATGTGCTCATCCGTAACGGAACAATTTACGACGGCACCGGCGCCGAACCACGACAGGCCGATATCGCGATTCGCGGTGATCGCATCGTAGGCGTTGGTCCCGCAGTCGCGGGAGCGAAAGCGAATACGGTCATCGATGTGAAAGGCCTCGCCGTCGCGCCCGGGTTCATCAACATGCTGTCTTGGTCAACGGAGTCGCTCATTCAGGATGGCCGCTCGCAAAGTGAAATCCGACAGGGTGTCACGACCGAGATCATGGGCGAAGGCGAATCGATGGGGCCTGTGAACGATCGCGTGCGTGAGCACAAAATTCACGAGCAAACCGACATCAAATACGACATTCCGTGGAGCACGCTGGCGGAATATTTGCAGTATCTCCAAAAGCGTGGCGTGTCGTGCAATGTGGCGTCTTTCATCGGTGCCACGACGATTCGCGAATACGTAATCGGATATGAAGATAAACAGCCGACGCCGGAACAGCTCGACGAAATGCGCGAACTGGTGCGAAAAGAAATGGAAGCCGGCGCGCTCGGGATCGGCACGTCACTGATTTATCCGCCGGCGTTCTATGCGAAAACCGAAGAGTTGATCGAGCTTTGCAAGGTCGCGGCAAAATATCAGGGCAAATACATTTCGCATATGCGCAGCGAAGGAAATCAACTGTTCGAAGCGCTTGATGAACTGCTGCGGATTGCGCGCGAAGCGAACATTCCCGCGGAGATCTATCACATCAAAGCCGCCGGCAAAAAAAATTGGCCGAAAGTAGACGAACTGCTGGCGCGAATCGAACACGCGCAAAACGAGGGACTGAAGGTTCGCGCCGACATGTACACTTACACCGCCGCCGGCACAGGGCTCGACGCGTGTCTACCACCGTGGACGCAAGACGGCGGATATGCGGCGTTGTTCAAAAGGCTGCGCGACCCGGCGACGAGGGAGAAAATTAAGGCCGAGGTACAGGTCGACAGCGACAAATGGGAAAACCTTTATCTGGCGGCGGGTTCGCCGGACAAAATTTTGCTGGTGGGATTTAAATCGGACAAGTTGAAAGCGCTGACCGGCAAGACGCTCGCCGAAGTAGCCAGGATGCGCGGAAAAGATCCAATCGATACGGCCATGGATTTGATCGCGGAAGACGAATCACGCATAAGCACAGTGTATTACGTAATGTCCGAAGAGAATGTGAAAAAGGAATTGCGGAAACCGTGGATTTCCTTTGGCTCGGATGAAGCGTCGCAAGCGCCGGAGTCGCCATTCACAAAATCGAATCCGCATCCGCGCGCTTACGGGAATTTCGCGCGCGTTGTCGGCAAGTATGTGCGCGACCAAAAGGTGCTTTCAATGAGCGACGCGATTCATCGATTGAGCGGCCTACCGGCGACAAATCTCGGGCTCGATCACCGCGGATTTCTCAAGGAGGGAATGTTCGCTGACGTGGTCGTATTCGATCCGGCGACGATCACAGATCACGCCACCTTTGAAAAACCGCATCAATACGCGACCGGTGTGAAACATGTGTTCGTTAACGGTGTGCAGGTCATTAAAAACGGCGACCACACCGGAGCGAAACCAGGTCGGGCCTTGTGGGGACCAGGAAAGGTGAAGTAGTGAGAGGCGAAAGAGCGCGCAGTGATGCTGTAGCCGCTACTCACCCGCTACTTGTAGCCGCCGCCCTGTGGGCGGCGCATCGTGCATTTATTTGAATCACTCGCGCCTCGCATGGCGAAGCGGGTGCAAACGTCGCCCACAGGGCGACGGCTACATTATGCGCGATCGATAACTACGATTTCTCCGGCGTAAGGCCAGTCTGGATCGTTGACCAATCCAGCACGAACCGGATTCGCTCGAACGTAATTCCACTTCTCTGCGTAGCTTTCATCACTGCGTAAAACGTGATCGAAGATGCCACGCTGCCAGATCGGCGATTTATCTGGCGGCGCAATATGTTTCGCGAGAGCTTGTTTCAGCATTCCAATCCATGGCCCAAGTTGAAAATCGTCGGGTCCGCGGACGAAAAGATGAATGTGATCGGCATGATCACGTATCGACCAACGGCAATGTTACGCCGCGAATTTGCCTGCGATGCGAACGCGACAAATGCGCCACGCACTGCGTCGGATACGAGCAATTTCCTCCGCTCGTGCGTGCAGAAGGTGACAAAGAACAGAGGATTGTGAGCAAAGACCCACCGTAACCGTAGCGGAACTTTGGGATATTCTCGCACACAAGTCTTGTAGCCGCTTCCCTGTGGGAAGCGCAATTCAGATGTAACTCCGCCACACACCACGTCGCCCACAGGGCGACGGCTAGAGGAGCAGGCATTCCGTCGAAACAAACACGCGATTGCCATTTTCGGGCGTATAGTTGTAAAGCCGATGGCGTTTGGTTGAAAACCAACTGCCGGAGTGAAGAGTTATCCCGATGGATCCGATCAAAAGCGTCAAATTACGCTGGCTTCAGGGTGCGTTGCACGACATCACCTACGAACTGTCGCGTTCGCAGTTTTCCAGGTTTGCGCCGCAGGCGTGGCAACCGGCGATCAACGCATATCGATGCGATACGTGCATTCGAATCTGTGTTGATCTCGCGGGAGTCGATCGTTCGCTGATTGATTTGAGCGTCGAGCCCCGGCGGTTGGTGATACACGGCACGCGGGAGGTGCCGGAGCCTACTGACGAAGAGGGATGTGCACAGCAATTACTCGCGATGGAGATCGATTACGGGCCATTTGAACGCGAGATCACTTTTCCCGTTGACGTGGAAATCGATGAGGCGCACGCCGAGCAGCGTAATGGATTACTCTGGATTTCGCTGCCGATAAGAAAACAATCATGAGCACGGAAAAGCTCAAAGCGTTGCAACCGAGCACGGATTCCAAGTCAACAGGCCAGGGAACGATCGCGCTCGGCGTGGGTGAAAGCAGCACGCCGCGAATTCCGGAGGAGTTGTCGATTCTTCCGGTGCGCAGTTTTGTCGTTTTTCCGGGCACAGTTCTTCCACTGAACGTTCAGCGCGCGGCATCGCTCAAACTCCTCGACGACACCTTGCCGCGCACGAAGGTGATTGGATTACTGACGCAGCGTGATGAGACGAAAGAAGACCCGTCGCCTCAAGATCTGTACCCGGTCGGTACGGCTGCGCTCGTGCTCAAACTTGTTAGGCAATCAGAGGATAACGTGCTGGTGATTGTGCAGGGATTACGTCGTTTTTCGCTACGCAAAATCGTCGCGACCGACCCGTTTCTACGCGCCGAAATCGATCTGCCGCAGTCCATCGTGCCGCCGCCGAGTAAGGAATGGGAAGCCACGTTCCGGAATTTGCGTGATTCGGCTTCGCGTTTATTCGAGCTGACGCCGGACGCGCCGGAACAAGCGCGCATGATGATCATGAACATCGAGAGTCCAGAGCAGCTCGCCGATTTTCTCGCGCCGAACCTCAACATAGATGTCGCGCAAAAGCAGGCGTTACTCGAAGAGCTCGATGTCGAAAAACGGGTGCATGCCGTGCAACAATACATCTCGGCGCAGCTGGAGATCGCGCAAATCCAACAGCGACTGCAAAAAGATGTCGCCTCGCAATTTTCCGACGCACAGCGGCGCGCGTATCTGCGTTCCCAGCTCAAAGCGATTCAGCATGAGCTCGGTGAGACGGAGGGCGGCAGCGAGGAGCAAGCGGAACAACTGCGCGCGCGTCTCCAGGAAGCGAAGCCGCCGGAAGAAGTAATGAAACAAGCGGAGCGCGAATTGAAGCGGCTGGATTTCATTCCGCCAGCGAGTCCCGAATTCTCAGTAATTGTGAGTTACATAGAAATCATTGCCGACCTGCCGTGGAATAAATTTAGCAACGACAACCTCGATCTCGAGCAAGCGCAGCAAGTCCTTGATCGCGATCATTACGATCTGGAAAAAGTTAAGAAGCGACTCATCGAATATCTCGCGGTACGAAAACTCAATCCGCAAGGACACGGCGCGATCCTCTGTTTTCTCGGGCCGCCCGG